>JAFYWG010000060.1 GCA_017558115.1 Alistipes sp. | reverse complement strand
GTCAAGTTCAAGAGGTCCTAAGTCTCGCTGTAGTAGAAGTCAGCGCTTGCTGTGATGCGACCATCGAGGAAGCCAAAGTCAACACCTGCGTTGAAAGTAGTAGTAGTCTCCAACTTAAGGTCGGCGAAATAACCTACGGGCTTGATAGGATAGATGATGTTACCCTCATCATAACCACCAAATGGGTAGTATGAACCAAGCTGGTTAATATAATATGTAGGGATTGTATCGTACAAACCACCTACCTCCTGCTGACCAGTCTGACCGTAGCTCAAACGTACCTTCAATGCTGACAAAGCGTCAACATCCTCCAAGAATGACTCATTCTTAGCGTTCCATGCCAAAGCAACTGATGGGAAGATACCCCACTTGTTGTTTGAGAAGCGTGATGTACCATCGGCACGCAATGTTGCGGTGATAGAGTAACGACCAGCGTAAGAGTAGTTAGCACGACCGAAGAATGATACGAGGAAGTACTCGCTCTTCGATGTCTTAGGCTCAGAGCTCCAGTAGTTTGCAGCTGTAGGATCCAAAGCTACATAAGGCTCGTTGCCGTAAACATCCCACTTAGTCACATCAGCAACGCGGTTTGTAGCGTTGTATGACTGAGTGTAGCTGTGCTGCCATGAGTAACCCAACATTACGTCGAATGAGTGGTCGCCCAAAGTCTTAGCATATGCACCATAGAACTCCAAAGTCTGGTCGCGACGGAGCTGTGAGTAGTCGGTGTGTGAACCTGAACCAGCGTCACCAGTAGAGTGGATAGACTGCTCAGCACCAGGAGCTACGTCAACAGTACCATTAGACTTAGATACATCAACACCGAGGTTCAAGTTCAAACGAAGATCCTCGAAACCATGGATCTTATAGTCGAACTGTGCGTTACCTACGAAACGCTTAGCGTTAGATACGTCAATCTTCTCGTTCAACAACGCTACAGGGTTCTGGTTAGCCATTGTGTTGTGCTTACCATCAACACCACGCCATGAGTAGTAGCCGTGGATACCACCCTCCTCGTTTGCAAGGTATACGGGCTTAGTAGGATCGAACTGAACAGCCTGTGAGATAGCACCCTCGTTAGCGAAACGAGAATCCATCAACATACCCTTACCGTTAAGGCTAATAGTAAGGTGGTTGTCCAAGAGCTGAGGATTGAGGTTCAATGCCAAAGTGTGACGAGACATGTTAGATGTCTTCAAAGTACCATCCTGGTTCAAGTAACCGTAAGATACACGATATGGGAGGTTGTTCTTCTCACCCATCTTGATGTTACCTGACAATGATACGTTACCCTCGTATGACTGTGCGAGCTGGTAGATCTCACGCTGCCAATCAGTGTTTACATAGTTGCCGTTAGCATCTGTATACTTTGTAGCAGAACGGTAAGCATCAGTATCCTGAGTACCGTAGTACCACTCCAAAGTCTGACGCATCTCGTCGCCTGTCATCACGTCAACATAGCGAGAGTTCTGGCTCAACGATGCTGTGAAGTCAACAGCTACGTGAGGAACGTTTGAATCGTACTTAGAACCCTTCTTAGTTGTGATGAGGATGACACCATTTGATGCACGTGAACCATAGATAGCAGTTGCAGATGCATCCTTCAACACGGTGAACGACTCGATATCTGATGGGTTGATAGATGCCAAAGCATTACCCATACCTGAGATACCAGAGTTCGAGATAGGAAGACCATCAACAACGATCAATGGGTCGTTAGAAGCGTTGAGCGAAGAACCACCACGGATACGGATAGTAGCTGCTGAACCAGGAGCACCGCTACCAGAGGTGATTACAACACCTGCACTCTTACCACGAAGAAGGTCGGTGGGTGATGTTGCAAGACCCTTGTTGGTCTGATCTGCCTTAACGGTAGAGATCGAACCTGTAAGGTCGTTCTTCTTTACAACGCCATAACCGATGACTACGACGTCATCAATCATCTCAGAGTCGTCCTCCAAGACTGCGTTTGCAAGTAGGTCAGAGTTTGCTGCAAGAACCAAAGTCTTGTAACCGATGAAGCTAATCTCGATAATAGACTCTGGACCCTTAACCTTCAGCACGTACTGACCGTTAAGGTCGGTGGTGACACCGTTAGTCGTGCCCTGCTCAACAACAGATGCTCCGATAACCGGTGTTCCGGTAGTATCAACTACCACACCTTTGACCTCGTATTTACCCGACTGGGCAAACACTTGGGCGGGAATAGCCATCGCGAGGATAGCAAGACCCAAACACATAGTTAAGAATTTTCTCATAGTGTTTTTAGTGTTAGTTAATAATGAAGTTAGTAAATATGTTGATTGTGTATCTTGTTTTCAACCACGAATTGCCGAGGAGGTCTCCCTCCCCGACAACGTCGTATCTTTTTCAAGCGTTACTCCTTGCGGCGTGTGTTGATGCCAAATACGGCAAGAGCACCGAGGAAGAGTGCACCACCAGCGATAAGTAGCATAGTAATCTGACCCTTTGTAGCCTTAGGCATAATCTCGCTCTCGACGAACTCCTTGTCTGATTCCATCATAAATAGACGGTCGCAGCCAGGGTAGAAGTATGCTGTGGTCAACTCGCTCATAGCTATCTTAGCGCCATCGTCGTCGAGCTTAGCAACGTGGATATCCTTAATCTTTACGTCGTCTGTTTTACGTGCTAAACCGAATGCCTCGTTAGCCGTGATAGTAGAGTTTGCTGCAGAGTATTTGATTGCATACTCTTCGTTACCATTATTTGCTACAAGACGGAACTTGTTCTTGCCAGAGATAGCACTTGTGCTAATGCTGTCTGCAACATAGCGGTTATTCTCATCCTCGTAGTGCATTATCATCTCGGTCTGGGTGCCATCCTCGTTTGTAGCTACGAGTGAGCAGTTCTCAACCTTGGGGCTATTGGGGTAGTCGAGCTCGTTGACAAATACTTCTGTGCCAACAAAACTCATGATTGCCATACCTGCCAATGAAGCAACGATCTGGGGAAGACATATTGTGCCGTTGAAGAGACCCATGTATGAACCGAGTGACTTGCCTGTGAGTGCGTTTGTGAGAAGTGCAAATGGGAGTGCCAACATAGCAGCCCATGCGCAACCGATAAGCAAGAATGATACCGCAAGTAGGTACTGGTCGTGAATGAAGTATGTAGATATGAAACCTACACCACCAAGTATCAAGCTCAATGAGTATGCAATCTTAACATTGCGGAATCGTGGAATGACCATAGCCCAAAGGATTGAGCCGATAGCCTGAACTGCGAAGAGCATGCCTGTCCAATCGCCTGCAGCCTGATACTCGAGAGTATTGGTGTCGATTGTACTCCAAACTGTGACATTCTCGGCGATGCCACCAGTTGTGTATGTCCACATGAAGAGGAATGCAAACCAACAGAAGAACTGCACAAGACCAATCTGCCAGAACACCTTAGGCGCATGGAAGAGAAGGCTAAGAAGATTTGTCTTCTCGTTAGCATCCTCAGCCTTGATGTTGTTGTACTTCGCATAGTCTGAGGGGTTCCACTCCTTTACCTTTGCGCCAGTGTAGAGCACGCAGAGGATGAGGATAGCGGCACCGATATAGAACGACCATGTTACAGACTCTGGAATCTGACCCTCGGGTGCGACATTCTGTACTCCCCACCATGTTAGGCAGTAGGGTAGAACGTAACCCACGAGTGAACCAGCGTTGCAAAGAAGGCTCTGAATAGAGAATGCCTTAGTCTTCTGCTCTTCGTTAACCATGTCGCCCACCATCATCTTGAAGGGCTGCATAGCCATGTTGATTGATGTGTCGAGCAACATGAGCATTACTGCTCCGAATGCGAGGGCTGCCTTAACGGTCATCTCGAAGCTACCCGAGTTGGGGAGAAGTGCCATAACGATGATGGCAACCAAAGCACCCACGTAGAGGTAGGGCTTGCGTCGACCCCACTTGCACCAGGTCTTGTCGCTCATGGCACCTACGATGGGCTGCACGATCATACCCATCAATGGGGGCAATACCCAGAAGATACTCAACGTGTGGGGGTCGGCACCCAACGTTGCGAAGATGCGGCTGATGTTGGCACTCTGAAGTGCGTATGCAATCTGCACACCAAAGAATCCGAAGCTCAGATTCCACATCTGCCAAAATGATAGATTAGGTTTTTGCATTTTATGGTGTTTTAGTTAATCAATTTGTCAAAAGTCCAATGTGTCGTGCTGTGTTTTGTGTTAGTAGTTCTTGAAAATGTGTTATTAAATAATTTTAATAACTACACTATGACTACACTACAAATTTTACCAAAATTTTTGACATTTCCAAATCATTTATACCCAAAGGGTAAATATTTATGACGAGTTGCACGTTTCCCCTGCCGAATGGTATAATCACTTAGTGATAGGGTAGCGGGGTTTTCGAGGGGTGTGGTGTCCTCTATTGCTATGCAATATAGCCAATAAATGCAGTTTCTTCTCCATTGGTTTTGGATATTCATATTTTTTTCATAACTTTGCATAACTATGGCTATACTCAAACGGCATCATACGCTTGGCAACGTTGCCATCGTCCTAATCTTTGCGGCGCTCCACTTTGCTGTGGCGCTGCTTAGCCGTGCGTTGAACTACCACGACGACATCCTTTTGACGGTGCTCACAATCGCCATGGTGGTGATTATCTCGATACGCAACAGCACCCGCCTCGAGATTGTTACGTTGCTGACGCTCGTAGCCACCATTTCGGGCTTTATCTTTGGCTCGTGGTTATGGCAGCCACTATCACGTATTGTGGGCAACAACTACATCGCCCCAGCCATATCTACATTTCTGATTACTACGACGTTGGGACTTATTGTGGATGCCGTCACTCGCCGTGTGAAACGCTTCCGTTCGAGTACCAACGTGCTGCGCTCCTATGTGCGCAATGTGATACTTGTAGCTGTGGGTATTTTGCTCCTCCGCTTGCTCTATGTGGCGATGTTCCGTTGGGAGATATTTACCGAGGGTGTGCTCCTTAATCACATCTTTGAGACGATGGAGAATACATGGGCGCTGCTCACGCTTCTTGCGGGAAATATAGTGTTATTTGCCTACCTCCCACGGCAGGGTCAGGAGGCATCGAAGCGTCTCTCTTTCGCTATGCCACTTGTCATTTCGTTGTTGGCGCTGCCCGTGGCTGCTACGCTGTTGATACACTACGATATACCGCACTTCGAGAGCCCTGCTACTGACCCTCTTGACTTTGTGCGCACGCTCTCTGCGGCATTGATGATTGACATATTAATCGCTACAGTTTGCATACTTATTCGCATATCCACAACCACGCAGCGCGAGCTACGCGAGGAGCGCGAGTTGAAGCACCGCACGGAGTACCAGTATGAGCGCCTTAAGCAGCAGATAAACCCCCACTTTCTGTTCAACTCGTTGGGTATCCTCGACTACCTTGTTCAGGAGCACGAGACGGAGCGTGCTTCAGCATTCATCCGCAAGCTTGCGGGCATATATCGCTATATGCTCAACAACGACCAGAAGCCGTTGGTTAAGATTAGCGAGGAGTTAGAATTTGCCAATATGTATATCGACCTTTTGGAGGAGCGCTTTCCCGAGGGTATGAAGTTTGAAATAGAGGTAGATAGGTGTTTTGCCGATAGGTTTGTTGTGCCTTGCGCACTCCAACTATTGGTCGAAAATGCTACTAAGCATAACATCGTTTCTGTGGACTCTCCGTTGTGTGTGAAGATAGCCGTTGAGCAGGAGTATTTGGTGGTGAGAAACAACCTACAAATGCGCACTCATGGCCAGCCATCTACACGCCTCGGATTGGAGAACATACGCCGCCAATATCTCGATATTACATGTCGCGATATAGTAGTGCAAAAGACTGATAATGAATTTGTTGTAAAACTCCCCATAGTATGATAAAGATACTTATTATAGAGGATGAGATTCCCGCTCAGGTGAACCTTAAAAAGTCTATCGATCGCTGCTGCCCTGAGGGTAGTGTGGTGATGACCCTTACGTCTGTACGTTCGGCCGTAAAGTGGCTCGAGGAGAACCCCGAGGGTGCCGATGTGATTTTTATGGATGTAGAACTTTCTGACGGCATATGTTTCGAGATTTTAGAGCGTGTGAATATCAACGCCCACGTCATCATAACCACGGCCTACGACAACTACGCGATTAACGCATTTAAGGTCAACTCGTGCGATTACTTGTTGAAGCCCATTGGTGACGAGGATATGAAGCGAGCATGGGAGCGTTGCCGCGAGCGCATGGAGAGTCGTAGTGCGGCAGACATCGAGACCATCGTGGATATGGTGTCGCGTGCAAGTGTATCGCGAGAGGTAAAGGAGTATAAGAAGCGCTTTATCGTAAAGACGGGAGAGAAGATTATCATCATACCCGTGGAGGATATAGCATACTGTTTCTCGGAGGATAAGAGTACCTATGCAGTGAATAAAAATGGCACGCGCCGCTTGTTGGACTACTCATTGGATATGGTGCAAGAGATGCTCGACCCCAAGCTCTTTTTCCGTATCTCGCGCAGCTACATAGTCTCTATAAATGCCATCGAGAATATATCGAAGCACCTCGGCACACGCCTAAAAATACAGCTCAACCCACCATCACCGGATGAGGTTGTGGTGAGCCGTAGCCGCACCTCGGACTTCTTGGAGTGGCTGGATAACAATTAGCCAGCGGGGGAGGGTTTTCAATTTTGCAAGTTGAAAAAGTTCCTATCTTTACCTTGCGAATGCTTATATGTACGCGTTAGCCGACTGCAATAACTTCTTTGTTTCATGTGAGCGAGCCTTCCGTCCCGACTTGGAGGGGCGTCCTGTCATTGTGCTCTCGCGTAATGATGGTTGCGCCATTGCTCGCTCCAACGAGGCTAAGCGCATAGGCATAAAGATGGGTGATCCGCTATTCAAAATTAGGGAGCTTGTACAGCGTCACAACATCGCGGTCTTCTCTACGAATATGTCGCTATATGCCGACTTCTCGCGTCGTGTGCGTGCGGTACTTAGGGAGTGTGCACCATTTATCGAGGTATACTCCATCGACGAGGCCTTCCTCGACCTTAGAGGCATAGAGAACGTAGATTTTGACCACTTCGCCAAGGAGCTCTCGGCAAAGTGTCGTAGGCTGACGTGCATACCCGTGTCGGTGGGTGTGGCACCAACGAAGACCCTCGCCAAGATTGCCGCGGAGCTGTGTAAGAGCTATCCCAAGCTGCGTGGTGGCTGCTTCATGCACCGCAAAGAGGATATAGAGAAGGTGTTGCGTCGCTGGCCGATAGAGGAGGTGTGGGGCATAGGCCGACGTAGCACACCTCGCCTAAAGGCTGTGGGGGTAAATACGGCATACGACTTCACGCAGCTTAGCGAGGCCTATGTACGCCGCCAGATGGGCGTTACGGGCGTGAGAACATGGCGCGAGCTGAGGGGTACGCCAGCCATAGAGTTCGAGGCGGGTACGGATGCGAAGCAGTCGATATGTAACTCGCGAAGCTTCTCCACCGAGATATACGACCACGCAGAGCTCTCAGAGCAGGTGGCGAAGTTCGCCGCTATGACCGCAGAGAAACTACGTAGCCAGCACTCGGCATGCTCCTACCTCACGGTCTTTGCTGCCACCAACCGCTTCAAGGAGGATGAAGTGCAGCAGTTCGGTCATATTTGTGTGCCCTTTGCCGAGCCCACGGATAGCACCATAGATATAGTACGCACGGCGCGAGAGGCCTTGAATGAGATATTTGTACGTGGCACGGGCTATAAGAAGGCGGGTGTTGTAGCCTCGGGTATCATACCGCGCGAGGGTGTTGCAGTGTCTATGTTCGATGCCGAGCATCAGGAGCGCCACCGTAGGCTTATGCAGACCCTCGACAACATCAATAGTCGCGTAGGTGATGGCGCGGTGGTAGTAGCCTCAGCGGGTCTCTCGGAGGTCAAGGCCAACAGTGCACATCGCTCCCCGGGCTACACAACAAACTGGAATGAACTACCCGTGGTGAAGTAGGGTAGGGCATAAGATGCAAAAAGAAGCTGTCTAACAAGGCTACTTTGTCGTTACGCTCGCTCTCAAAATGCTCATTTACGTCGAGTAAACTCCGCTTTTTCGAGCTTCGCAAGCCTAAAATTAGCTCTTGTTATACAACTTCTCACAGAAATGAGCCTGCC
>JAFYWG010000059.1 GCA_017558115.1 Alistipes sp. | reverse complement strand
GGAGCGTCCCGGTGGTTACACTCGTATCCTCAAGACTGGTTTCCGTCTTGGTGATGCTGCTGATATGTGTATCATCGAGTTCGTTGACTTCAACGAGACTTACACATTCGGTCGCGAGGCTGCTGCTCCTGCTGAGGAGGCAAAGCCTAAGACACGTCGTTCACGCAAGAAGTCTACAGAGACTGAGGAGGGTGCAGAGAAGAAGACTGCTAAGACTGCTGCTCCTAAGGCTACTGCAGCTAAGGCTTCTGCTGCAAAGGGCGCAAAGAAGACCAACGTTGGTAAGAAGATGTAATAAACACTTCATAGGGACGCAAGTCTCTCCCAACAATAAAACTCTGTGGGTAGGCAGCTGCCAACCCGCAGAGTTTTTCTTTGTATATGTGTGTGTTTTGCCGATTTTTTGCTAACTTTGTCCTCATGTAAAAAACTATTTAACCATGAGAAAATCTATCTTCGGCCTTTTGGCCCTGTGCTTCGTTGTGCTTATGGCATGTGAGCCTACTAAGCAGAATACACCCAACGACAACAATACGGAGGTTGAGACAACCTTCGAGCTCACCTCAAAGGATAAGTTGCGCGTAAATCGCGATGGTGGCGACTTCGAGATTAGCTATTCGCTCACTAACCCCGTGGAGGGTATGTCTGTCAAGGCTAATGTTGTAAACTCGGCTATGATTACCGCTGCGGATTGCTCTGTTAGTGGTGTTGTTAAGGTCTCTATATCGGAGAATACTACCGATGCTGTGCGCGAGGGTGCTGTTATCGTCAGCTATGGCGCGTTGTCGTTCACCGTTATTGTTGAGCAGGACTTAGCTGTTGTGGAGAAGCCTGCTGAGCGTGTTGATATTGCTGCAAATCAGCTCGTTGGCAGCTACTATGGCGACAATCTTAAGGAGGGTGTTGGCCACTACTGGATTATCCTTACTAAGGATGGCTTCGTCGATGGCGCTGCTGTTGCTGGTGGTGAGTACTTCCGCCTCGACCTTATCGCTCCCATGCCCGCTGATGAATCAAATGTCAAGATTCCCGATGGCGAGTACAGCTTAGACTATACATTGCGTTACGATGAGTATACCATCGTTGACATCGGCAATACCGACTACTCGTGGGTAGACGAGAATATGGAGGGCTGGGCTATGCCGTTGGAGGATGCTAAGCTCACTGTAAATGGTAACCACTTCGAGCTTGAGGCCTTTGTTAACAACACCGAGTACCATGTAACCTTCGATAGCGACTACTCACTCTCAGCATATGTCATTACTGACTATGTTTCAAGCCTTACAAAGGATACAGTTATCGATGTATCTAACTGTTATGCTATTGTTTCATCTTATGGTGATTATTGGGAATGCGGGTATAATAACTGGTGCATCGAGTTTATCTGTGATGATGGTTACACTCAAGGCACATATGTCGTTATCGATTTCCTCAATAACTCAACCACCGACTTTACTGGCACCTATGTAGCCTCTGGCTTCAGCGTCGAGGATGAGACTAAGCCCGATTTCCGTGCCAACGTCTTTGTTCCAGGCTTCCGTGTCTCAACCGACTCTGACCTCCTCCTTGGCTCACTCTTTATGGTATATAAGGATGGTCTCTGCGTGTCACAGGCACCACTCTACGAGGGTAGTGTGACTATTACCTCGAATGGCGATGGCACATACACTATCGTTATCGATGCCCTTGACGACGCCCCACAGCAGAATAAGATTACCCTTACTTGGACTGGCACTTTCGCGTGATAGTTGGGCTACTTCGTCACCTCAATCCAAAGAGCGAATGGGAAATACGCATGTATGTCCCATCCGCTCTTTCTCTTAATCGGCAACAAATTAGCCCAACTCTGACGCGAAAGTTAGTTGTGGTGCTAATGGAGCTAATCTCATGACACTCTGACAAGAAATTGGGTGGCGGGGCTTTAGGGAGGTTAAGGAGATTAAGGAGATTAAGGATACTGCTAACATGGTACTTTCCATAATTCCCTAACTTCCCTAACTTCCTTACTCTCCTTATATTCCTTACCCTCTCTTTTTACGACCCTCTTTTTATTTCATAAAAACCATGAAATTATTTGCGTTGTGACGAAAATATTGTAATTTTGCAACTTGGATAGTGTGTTCCTATTCGAGATTAGTGTCAAGCGACACAATGTGCTATATACAAGACAATTACAACAACTTTATAAATAAACTAAAACTATGAGAAAATTTAATTGGATGATGATGCTTTTGACAGCTGCTACGTTGTCATTTGCAGCTTGTACTAAGGAGGAGGCAAAGGAGCCTAACACTCCAGAGGGTCCCGAGCCCGAGCAGCCTACAGGTCTCACTTTCGATGTTGAGATCTCAGAGGTTACTTACTCTTCTGTATCTTACACTGTAACTCCCTCTGACCTCGAGGCTGAGTACCTCTGCATGCTTTACGATGCTGAGACTGTTGAGGAGTTCACACAGGACAAGTATCTCGTTGCTACACTCTATCAGGAGCTTGAGGCTGAGGCACGCTCTATGGGTATGACACTCGCTGAGTTCCTCCCTTCTTACACTGACAATGGTATCTTGGAGGATCAGTTCGTAGGTCTTGCTCCCGAGTCTGACTACTACCTCATCGTTTTCGGTGTTGACCCCGCAAACAACTACGAGGCATGCACCGAGGTTAACAAGACAAAGTTCACTACTGAGGCTTTCGAGAAGCTCGATGTAACTTTCGAGATCGAGACTACTGTTGATGGCAACTCTGCTGAGTACGCTGTAACTCCATCTGACAACGAGGTTATCTGGCACTTCTACACTATCCCTACAGGTACTTTCGACTACTACCAGAGCCCCGATGCTTACAACATGAGCCTCGATCAGTTCTTCCTCTACTGCTTGGAGCAGCAGATTAACCAGCTCCGCGGTGCAGGTTACGATGAAAACACCATCCTTAACTCACTCTTCCACAAGGGTGCTCTCACTCTCCAGGCTAAGGATCTTACTGCAAACACAGATTACACCAACATGGTTGCAGGTTTCGTTATCGACGAGTCAGGTGTTATCACCCTCGCTACTGACGTAACAACTTCTACTTACACTACTGGTGATGTTAAGGCTGTTGAGCTTTCGTTCCAGATCTCTGTAACTGACGTTGAGACAAACCGTGCAGCTATCAAGATTACACCATCTGACAACACTAAGACATTCTGCTGGATGGTTATGGAGTGGGACGGCGTAGCTACTGCTGAGGAGGTTATGAACGAGATCGTAGCAATGTACGGCGCTTGGATGAACAACGGTATGATGCTCTACTCTGGCGTTCAGGACTACACAGGTGGCCCAGGTAGCGCATACAAGTATCGTCTCGACGCTCCCGACACTGACTACCTCGTAATCGCATTCGGTTATGCTGGTGGTATCACAACTGAGGCTAACATGGTAACATTCCGCACTTTGCCTGCTCCTGGTGCTGAGGAGACTGAGTTTAATATGACTGCAACAAATGCAACTCCTTACGGCTTTACACTCGGTGTAACTCCTTCTGAGGCTTCTACATACTACATCTTCGATGTTATCGAGCCAAGCGAGTGGGATGAGACAGCAGCTGTAGAGGCTATCAATACTGGTATCGCTGAGATCCTCGAGATGCAGCAGATGTACGATCCTAACGCTACACTCTCACAGATCTTGAGCACATACTACTATCGTGGTGCTTACAACGTAACAGTTTCTGGTATGACTCCTGAGACTACAGTTATGGGTTATATCTGCGCTATCGACCACAAGACTGGTACAGTTGCAAGAACTCACGTCTTCAACCCATTGGCAACAACAACTAAGGTTGGTGATATCACTCCTACTATTGAGCTTGTAGGTAACTACTCTGGTAAGGAGGAGAACGGTACTATCTTCGGCGATGCTGCATACACTGCAGAGAAGGCTATCACTGTTGTTAAGTACACTAACTTCGACGGTGCACGTTCACTCTTCGCATCTATGATGGGTGACAACAATATGAACTTCACCGATTCTGAGCTCTTCGGCCAGGCTTACTGGAGTCCAGTATCTACAGATCAGCCATACTCATTCTACCTCGTAGATTGGGATTACGAGCAGACTGCTCTTGCTTACGCTGTTGATGCAAATGGTCTCGCTGGTGGCGTAGGTCGTCTTCTCACTTGCGCAACTGCTGAGAACAAGGACGATATCGAGGAGCTCCGTGCACTTGTAAACGAGCTTAACGCTGCTTCTAAGTCAAGCTTCTCTATGCCTCAGTCAATCGTTGTAAGCGAGGGTATCTCACTCTCTGCTGTTAAGGTTGAGACTGCTGAGAACAACGTAGAGTTCAAGGCTGAGACAAAGGCTGTTGCTCCCGCAACTATCGAGACTAACGTTGTTAAGGTTGGTGGTTATATTCGCCCCTTCTACATGTAGTTTCTTGTGATAAGCCGCAATCTGCGGCGCTTCAATCAAAGCCCCGAATGGGACGTACAGCCAAGTACTACCCATCCGGGGCTTTTTCATGTCATCGCCACATCTCACGGCTTCTGACAAGAAACGGTCGGTTATGATAAAGGGTCATTCTCGACCTATCACATAAGCAACCATCCAGGGCTGTACTAACCCTGGGTGGATTCTTTTTTTGATGGCCCCTAAACTCCTAATATTCCCGAAATTCTCCAAAGCCATAAACTGCCGATTCTCACTAAAAAACGCCTCAAAATTTTGTGATTACGCAAAAAAAATATACTTTTGTATTGGAGAATTGTTGCTTTGCCCAAACATCCACCCGCAGGGTGAGCATCGCATATTAATGGTGTAGATGCAAGTTGTGAATGTGTGAAAAGGATAATGCTTTGTAGGAGAGTAATTTACAAACTAAAATAACTAACAAACTATGAAAAGACTTAATTGGTTGATGGCTGCCTTGATGGTTGCAACACTATCATTCGCAGCTTGTAGTAAGGATGCTACTACTGATAAGCCCGGTTCTGAACCCGGTCCAGAGCAGCCCGTGGAGAAGGAACTCACATTTGAGGTTGTTGTAGGCGAGACAACACGCACATCGGCGTTTATCTCTGTGACTCCCTCAGACCTTGAGGCAGACTACATGTCAGTAGTATACCCTGCATCGGCTGTTGAGCAGTGCGCAACAGATGCTGAGCTCGTAGTAAAGATATACGCTGAGTTCGCAGCATATGCCGAGGCTAATGGCAAGACATTCGTAGAGTATATGGCAGAGGTCGTTAAGCGTGGCGCGCAGGAGAACCACGAGGTTAAGGGTCTCGCACAGAACACAAACTACTACTTGCTCGTATTCGGTGTTGACGCAGCGGCGGAGTACGCTACAACAACTGAGGTTACAGCGGTAAAGTTTAAGACTCAGGATGTACAGCAGTCTGCATGTACCTTCACTCTCAAGAGCGAGGTATACCTCACAACTGCTGCCATCACAGTTACTCCTTCAGACAACAAGCAGGCATGGCACCTCGTAAACGTTCCCGTTGAGGAGATGCAGAAGTATACAAAGGAGGATGGTGAGTATGGCTGGTCACAGAAGGAGTTCTTCCAGTACTACCTTAACACCGAGATTGAGACTCTCGAGGCTGAGGGCTTGACCGAGGATGAGATTAAGGATAAGTTAATCTTCTCTGGCTACCGCACCCTCAATGCTGCTGGTCTTGAGGCAAAGACTAAGTATGTAGCCCTTGTAGGTGGTGTATACTACGATGCTGATGGTGCTGCAGTGACTACTGAGCTCAAGGAGTTGCGCTACAACTCTGGCGAGGCTGCACAGTGCGACCTCACTTTCGATGTTCAGGTTACAAACATCGACCACTACTCTGCTGATATCAAGATCACTCCATCGGATCTCGATGCTGAGTACTACTACTACATCAGCTATATCGACAGCCCAAAGAAGAGCATGAAGCCTATCGATATCGCTAACAGCACAGTTACTGAGTACATTTGGTACTGGCATAACTACACTGAGCTCAAGCACGTTGACCCCGTAACTGGTGTTACAGAGTTGCCCGCATACGCTCTCGACATCGCTGAGACTGAGTACTACATCGTAGTATTTAGCTTCGATGCTAACGAGAACTATGGTCAGCTTATCAACGAGGAGACTGGTGAGTATGACTCTAACCCTGGTACTATCACCTCTGCTCCCGTATACGTATCGTTCAAGACTCCTGAGCACGGCGATGCTTACAACGCAGAGTTCTCATTCAACTTCACTGAGGTAGGTCCTTACGACTTCACTTTCGAGGTTAACTGTTCAGATCCATCTATCTACTACCAGCCAGGTATCGCATACCCCGACGGTTTCAGCCCCGAGGCAGCTATGCAGGCTTCAGCTGAGACTCTCGCTATGGTAATGCAGATGTGCATGGAGGGTCAGAACCCATGTCTCACACACCAGGAGGCTTTGGATAAGCTCAAGAAGCAGGGTTACCCATACCGCAATGGCAGCGCTAAGTTCTACGTTGCTAACCTCGAGCCCAACACAACATACATGGGTTATGTGTTGGCTATCGACGTTAAGACAGGTCGCTTTGCAAAGTGCTACTTCGACTTGAACGCTACTGTTACAACCACCTCTGTAGGTGATGTAGACCCTACAGTTGAGGTTTTGGGCGTATACAAAGGCGATGAGGAGAACGGCTCAATCTTTGGTGATGCAGCCATGACTGCTGGCCGCCCCATCATTGCTGTTACACACAAGAATATCGAGGGTGCTACAGCACTCTTCACAGCTATCTCTACAGATACTTTCGATGATGTAAATGCTCTTTCTGACCGCTACATCATCTCTGAGTTCCGTGGCTACTGGAGCGAGATCACTAACCTTGATGCTCCCTACGAGTTCTTCATCGGTGAGTGGGATATCGAGCAGACTATCGTATCTTACGCACAGGATGCTAACGGCGCAGAGGGTAAGGTAGCGCGTCACGGCGTTACACCTTCGCAGGTTAGCGACATCGAGGAGCTCCGCGCATATGTAAACGAGCGCAATGGTGCTACAGCAACAGCTATGTGCCAGTCAATCGTTGTTAACGAGGCTGCTGCTCCCACAATGGAGTGCATCTGGAACGAGGAGGTTGGCACATTCCGTGGCGCAGAGGTTATCTACCACGAGGTAGAGGCTTTGGAAATGCCTGAGAGCGACTTGGTTGTAGTTAAGGCTATCAAGTCATTCGCATTCTAAACGACTTTTATATTATCAAATATTTGGGGCGTGTTCTTCGGGCACGCCCTTAATAATAGAATATAGACATGAGACATTTATTTACAAAATTATGGTACTTGGTGGCGGCTATGGTTCTCGTGGCGGCATGTACCACATCGAAGGATGAGCCTACGCCTGACGCTCCCACGCCAACGGAGAAGGTCGATTTCGCGGTGGAGATTGGCAATGTCACACGCGCCACTGTAACTTTTAGCGTAACACCCTCATCAGAGATTGGCGACTATATCTGCGTTGTTGAGGAGCGCAGCGTAGTTGAGCAGTATACGCAGGATAAATTTGTTATCGCTACCGTATTCCAGGAGCTTACCGAGAAGGCATCATCAAAGGGTCTGACCCTCGCAGAGTATATGCCCTCAGTAGTGGATAATGGCAAGATTGAGGATGTTACATTCACAGCCCTACAGCTCGATACGGAGTACTACGTCTTGGTATTTGGCGTAGACGAGAACTACGAGGCGTGCACTGAGCTTACAAAGGTGGCATTCAAGACTTTGGCGGTGGAGAAGAGCGACTGCTCATTCGAGATTGCAACAGATGTTGTAGACAACAGCGTGACTATCACCGTTGCGCCATCTGACCAGGAGTTGCTCTGGTATCTCTGCACCATGCCTAAGTCGACATACGACTACTACGTTTCCGATGCTAACGGCTACCAGATGTCGGAGGGCTATTTTTATGAGTACTTCTTCCAGCAGGATATCAACTCGTACCGTGGTGCAGGCTACACAGATGAGCAGATTATCGCAGCCTTAATCCACCAGGGCAACCAGCAGCTCCAGGCGAGTGGCCTCAACGAGAATACCGAGTATTATATCCTCGTTGCGGGTCTTATCATGGACTCGGAGGGTATCGTCATCTGCACCGACATCAATAAGGCGAGCTACACTACGCAGAATGCTGCGCAGTCTACGATGACATTCGAGATTGACGTGTGGGATATTGGTCAGATGGAGGCCTCTTTCCGCATCACGCCATCGAACAATAACGACCTATACTGCGCCCTTGTGCAGCCATGGGATGGTGTATCTACAGCTGACGAGGTTATGCACCAGATCGTAGACCAGTGGGGCGGTTGGATGTCTATCATGGCGGACGACAAGGGTGTTGTTGAGCACTCTGGCTCTAAGGCTATGAAGCTCCCCGCAGCAGATACCGACTACTACATCATCGCCTTTGGCTATGATGGCGGTATCACCACAGATGCATATATGAAGACCTTCCGCACACTCCCTGGTGGTAGTGTTGAGGAGGTGGAGTTCACTATTACGGCGTCGAATATCTCGCCGTATGGCTTCAATATGAACATCTCTTCAAGCGACCCCACAATCTACTATATCCCAGGCGCTTGCGTGCCAAGTGAGTACGACGAGGAGACATATATTGCATGGGAGGAGGAGGCCTTCGACTACTACTATGCTGGCTCTAAGGATTTTAACCCCAGCATAACTATTGCCGAGGTTCTCGACCAGTACTACTATAATGGCAGTAGCAATGTCATGGTATCGGGCCTACTACCCGACACTGAGATTATGGCATATATCTACGCCTTGGATGTGCACACTGGTCATGTAGTAAAGAGCTTCACATTTGATAACGTGGCACGCACAGAGACTCTCGGTGAGGCTACGCCTACAGTAGAGATTGTTGGCTACTACTCAGGTGATGAGGAGGCAGGCTCAATCTTTGGCAATGCTGCAATATCAAAGGGTAAGGCGATTATCGTTGTAAAGTACACCGACCTCGACAACACTCGCACGCTCTTTACCTCTATGCTTGAGGGCGACTGCTCTAATCCTATGGCATACTCTGATGGCGAGCTCTGGACACTTGCATCGAGCTATTGGAGTACATGTAAGACTTCGCAGCCCTATAGCTTCTATACCTCAGAGTGGAATGCGGATATGACAGCTTTGGCATATTGCGTAGATAATAGTGGCAAGGTGGGTGCGCTTGGCAGAAGATATGCTTGTGCAACGGCAGAGAATAAGAGCGACATCGAGGAGCTCCGCACGCTTGTTAACGAGCTTAACAGCGATACTCGTGCATCAGACTTAACTCTCGAACTCCCTCGCTCGTTAGTTGTCAACGTGTAACTTTCGTTATATATTATAACGGACTATGCGGGTTACATTTTTGTAAACCGCATAGTTTTTTTTGTTTAGGGTTTAGGGTAGGAGGAGCAGAAGAGGGTAGAGGTATGTGGAATGTATTAGGTGTGATGGGAGGAAGCGAAAGCGTCAATTAACATATTTAACATAAGCTCCAATCCTACTCTAACTACCTCCTCTACTCCCTATATTCTAAAAAATAAAACTATGTTTAAAAGTTATATGAAAAATTATAGGGGGGGGATAATTTGATAAAGAAAAATTTGTTTTTGACTTTGCTGTGCGCTATCTTTGCATAAACAAATAGCTCTATTGCTAGTAGTTGAGACTATCCTGCTACGGTGCAATGCTTGATATTATTGCTTTAAAACCTTGCAACTATGAAAAAGTTTCAGTATTTAGCACTACTCCTTGCTGCGTTTATGACAATCTCTTGCGAAAAGCATATTGTCAATAATCAGGATGTCGACTCAGACCAGACTATCGTTGGCAATGATGATGATAATGATGTTAATAAGGATGATAACAACACCAATAATGATGATAATGGGCAGGATAATGTTATTGTTGACTGGGCTCCATTAGAGTTGTTTGTATATCTCAGCGATGCGGATGGAAACAATCTGCTTGATCCCGAGTATGAGCATGCTTACGACAGTGCAAACATTGTGCTTACATATGAGGGTAAGGAGTATGAGGTAATCAACTATTTAATTCCTAATGAGCCTCAGGCTCAACCTATGTATTATCTTGCAGTCTTTGATGCACCATACATTTGTCACGATACTAAGGGTGTTGCACGTCTGACCATTGGTGAGTGGGGAAGAGATGCAAAGTGGGATATGGCTACAGTTGATGTTGCATGGGGCGATGGCACAACCGATACGTTTGCTTTCTCGCATGATTTCACTTACAATCCAGAGTATCGCAATGACGCAGACAATGGTTGGGGCTATACATTCACTACGCAGTACTATCTCAATGGTGAGTCTCATGATGGCTGCACGTACTACCTTGTGAAGTAATATACAACGAAATACGAAAGGAAAAATGCCACAAGCACTCGCTTGTGGCATTTTATTGAACAGACATTGCGGGTTACATTTTTGTAGCCCGCAATGTTTTTGTAAATAGCTATATTGCGCTTATTTTTCGCGCCAATATGATGCGCGGTATCTATGCTATATGTTGCTGTGAGATGTTTCTGCTGTGAAATGTTGCGTTTTTGGAAATTGTCGATGAAATCGCGCAATACACACAATATCAGCACTATAAGAAAAGTTTATGGGGGGGGGGTAAAATTATAATAAAAAATTTGTTTTTAGGATTTAGAAGTGTTATATTTGTCAAAACGAGATGATTATGCTACATCGTAATAGGTTCTTCTAAAAGACTATATTCGTGTGGTAGACGACTTAATATTAATCTCTAAAACCTAAAAACTATGAAAAAGATTACTTATTTGCTGATGGTGCTCGCTGTAGCATTCATCGCAGTTTCGTGTGAGAAGGAACCGCTTAGGCAGCCTGCTGAAGGCCCAGGTCAAGATGAAGTTGTACCTGAAGAGGATGAAGTAGTGCTTGAGCAGTTATATGGTTTTTGGACGCGTACTGTAGAGTCGGAAGATACTATAACGAATATGGAGTGGCGCTTTTATGAAGATGGCTACAGCCTTCGTATGAGGGAGTCTTATGAGGGAGACAGGCTTTTGAGTTTCAGTAGCGGTCGCTATGATTACAAATTTGAGGATGGAAAATTCTATGTTAAGGAGTATCGCGATGATGAATGGTGTGTGTGGGATTATACTATTTTAGGAGATTCTCTCACTCTATCACGAGAGAGTGATGGCAATAGTATTGTATGGACATTCGTTCGCACAGAGGATGCAAATGATATATTGGTGGGATGCTGGGATTCGTCTTATACAAATGGAAACGGAGACAGGGTAGAGCACCATTATAAGTTCCACACGCCTACATATGGTAGCGTCTACGATATCGTTTACGATGGTTCAGGCTCTTCTAAAGTGAATTTCCTTTACGAGTTCAGATACAGAATCGAAGGCGATAAGATTGTATTTAAGAGATATAGCACCACAGGTTATGCACTTCCAGAGTGTTCTATTGCCTATCGCCTTGAAGGTACTAAACTCTATTTGAGCGAAGGAAATGGTGGCGAGACTATGTACTCAAACTTCTATAAGGAGAACAACATCCCCTTTAGACCATAGTCGAACTATCCAATAACGAAAAATGCCACAAGCACACGCTTGTGGCATTTTATATTACTCATTGCTAATTAGTTACGGTACTGGGTCGTAGCCCGAGCCGCCCCAGGGGTTGCAGCGCAATATGCGCCAGATGGCAAGCCAAAGACCCTTGATGGGGCCATGCTTGCGTAGTGCCTCGATGGCGTATGCCGAGCAGGTGGGCGTAAAGCGGCAGCAAGCGGGCTTCAAGGGCGATATGCACACCTGGTAGAAGCGCACCAGCATAACAAGCGGCCAGATGGCGATGCGCTTACATGTTTTGAGTGACCTCTGCCAAAATCCTGCGGACTGCATGCTCGATAGTTTTATAGGGGAGTAAATCCTTTGTGGAGTAGACAAAGGCGATGTCTACCTCCTTGCCATGCTCCACGATTGCAGCATGTAGGGCGTCGTTGTTGAGGCGATATGCCTCGCGCATACGGCGCTTAAGGGTGTTGCGCTTATTTGCACGCTTGTGGTTACGCTTGGGTACAGAGAAGAGCACCTCGACCGATGGCGTGGTGCTCTCCGTCTTAAGTATCATATAGCGGAATGGATATACGAAGCCCGACGCGCCATCCGCAAAGAGGCGACGCACTGCCGTAAGCGACGACAGACGCTCCGACTTGGGTAGTGCGTGGGGCTTATCCATGGTGTTACGCCTTCTTGGGAGTGCGTGTGCGTGTCTTCTTCTGCAACTTAGTCTGCTGCTGGCGGATGAATTCCTCCTTCTCGGCATTCTCCTTTACCTCAGCATCCTCAACCTCGAGACCCTCCTCTACCTTGCGGCAGTAGATATCGAGAGCCTTTACCATTGATGGTGCCTCGGGTGATGGTGCCGAGGCCTTAACCTTGAGGCCTGCCTCCTTAGCTGCACGAAGTGTGGCCTCGCCAAATGTTGCAACAACAGGCAACTTATCGAGCTCGTAGTTCTCTGTAAGTGCCTTAACGTCGTTGGGCGAGTAGAGTGCGATGATGTCGTAGTCGAGGGGCTTGAGCTCTGCCAAGTCGGCAGACACGGTGCGCGCAAAGACTACGGGCGACACCTTGAGCTTGAGCTTCGAGAGTGTATCGGGAAGATCGCTCTTGAAGGGCTCGGTGAGTGCTAGCATAAACTTCTCGTCCTTGTGCTTCACGATAAGCTCAACGAGTGAGTTGAACGTACCATCGGCAAACGATATCTTACGCTTGCGGTATACGATATACTTCTGCAAGTAGAGGGCTACAGCCTCGGTGTTGCAGATATACTTCATTGTCTCAGGCACGGTGATGCGCGCCTCCTCGCAGATGCGGAAGAAGCTGTCGATGGTTGTGCGTGACGAGAAGATCATTGTTGTGTGGTCGAGAATCTCCGTGCGCTGTGCTCGGAACTCCTTGAGAGATACGCCCACGACCTTGATGAGCGGCTTATAATCTACGTTGAGATTATTTTTTTCAGAAAATTCGAAAAAAGGCGACTTTTCTATTACTGCAGGACGAGGCTGCGACACTAAAATCTTACTTACTTTCACCCTCTGTTCTAATTTTATACTTGTGTTCTTACTCTTTTTTGCAACGAGTTACGCGTGTTTATTGCATCTATTACAAATCGTAGGTTGCTGAAAACTAATATGTTGTCAGTCTGTTACGGTGTAATGTGCGGTGCTAATAGCTTAGCAAGCAGGCTCCACGGCAACAAAATTGCGGTGCAAAGGTACAAAATCCAATAGAAAATCGAAATTTTTTTTCCAAGAAAGAACACAAAAGTATCTTTCAAATAGAGCAATAATAGCACACTACTACAAATAATTAGCGTGATGGAGTATGCAGAGCTGTCGCTTCCATCCGCCAGGAGCCACATCGCCGTGATGGGGTAGAGGAGCATCACGAGGCGCACGAAGTTGGTATAGCCAATCATCGCCAGAGCATTGGGGCTGTCACTCTCGATTATCCATGCCATAAGCCTATGGTAGGCGAAGCACCACAGCACGATGATAAGTATAGCGCCGAGGGCAACGAGGGGTGAGTAGCTTGCAATGGCCGATGAGTATATCTCTGATGTTGTAGGTATCTCGCTCTCGGCGATACGAACCATGGCGAGGGCTGTGACGGCGAGGCCCAGAAGTGATGCCGTAAGCTTAAAGCGCTGGAGGGGTAGCTCGCCACCCTCAAACACCATGCGCTGGTCGCTATTGGTTTTGAAGGCATCGTTCCAAATAGAGCGGATAAAGCCCCATGAGCGTAGTAGGATGGCAAGGTAGACGATAAGTGTTGCGAGCACAACCGACTGAAAGAGAGGTGTGGCGGTGAGCGACTCGTCGTAGGGTGCGAATGTGCCACCTGTGCCAAGCTCCGACGTCTCGCCATATAGCTCCTCGGGTGTCACCTCGCGGTAGTTGCCCTCGAGGTTGGGCTCACCCATCTGCACTTCCGACTTCCGACCATAAAGTCGTGCCGGGGTGACAACCTTGTAGCCACTCTCCTCGAAGTATGTAAGTGTATCGTTATTCATCTCCCTCACGACGTTTTAGTGTTATGCGTATTGTTGTTCCCTTGCCAATTTCAGAGCGCACTACGGCAATCTTACCCTTGTGGTACTCCTCGATTATGCGGCGCGATAGCGAGAGGCCTAAGCCCCAGCCTCGTGTCTTTGTGGTATATCCTGGCTCGAAGATGCGCGTCCAGTTGCTCTTGGCAATGCCCTTGCCCGTGTCGCTAACCTCCACAAAGACGCTGTCGCCACTCTCGCCCACAGCGACATCTATCTCTCCGTGACCCTGTAGTGCATCCAATGAGTTCTTCATAAGGTTCTCCACCACCCACTCGAAGAGTGCCGAGTTCATCGATACGCGTATAGGCGCTATGGCGAGGCCGTTGTAGTTGAGCGATACGTTACGCGGTATGCGACGGCGGAAGTACATCACCGTGTCGCCCACCACCTCGTTGATGTTCACGGGTGTTAGCTGCGTCTCCGATCCAATCTTCGAGAAGCGGTCGACGATCTTCATCAGGTGTGCCAAGTCCTTCGACATCTCCTCCACAGCCATCTGGTCTACGGGTTGTGTGCGTAGGTACTCCACCCATCCCAGTAGCGACGATGTCGGTGTGCCGAGCTGGTGTGCCGTCTCCTTCGCAAGGCCTACCCACACGCGGTTCTGCTCGTTCTGCTTCGTCGAGGAGAAGGCTATGTATGCGAAGATGGCGAAGATAAGGATGATGATGAGCTGCACATATGGGAAGAATACCAGCGCCTCGCTATGGGCACTCGATATCAGCTCCTCGTAGTCCGTGGTGCCATAGTATATGGTAAACGTTGTCTGTCGCGTTATGCGGTGCGAGACAGTGATAGGCTTATTCGTCTTACTCATCCGCATAATCTCTTGACGCAGAGCCTCATTATCGTAGGCTATATCGTCGGGAAGATTGGTGACAAGCACGTTTAGACGCTCATCCGTAATCACTAATGGTACATTGGTATGCTCGGCGAGTTTGTCCAGAAGCTCGTAGTTGTAGCCGAAGCCTCCGATGTTTGTCGAACGCAATATATCCTCCCACATGCTCACCGCATTGCGCTCATCCTTGCGCAGCTGCTCCACGGCGGCCTCATCCTCGTGCTTCATCTCCACCGACACGGTCCATGTGTAGTAGACCGAGAGCGCAGCGAGTGCCAAGCCGAGGGCTATAACCACGGTGCGGCGACGCGCAGAGAGAAAGGGGATATTTATGCGGGGAAGTTTCATCGGTTGCCTATTGTGCTATTAGTGCATCTCGAGGTCCTGCTCACGCAGTATGCGCTCATACTCCTCGCGGTTGAGAAGCATCTCTACCGCCTTGTCGACATCGGGGTCGGTAACAGCAGCATACTCTGTAGCACCCTCCTGGTATGCGTAGCGCGTGATGATAAGCATGGTTAGCGCATGCTCGATCTCGCTGCGATATCTCTCCATGTTCGACATCTTGTCATCCTTGAGGAGGGTTTTGAGCGTCGCTATCGCCTCGTTGAGGCTATCATCATAGCGCTCACGCTCTACCGCCCTCTCCAACGCCCCCAAGGCGCGTCGTGTCTCCGACTCATAGGGTATATCCTGCGAGTCGATATAGCGGCAGAAGTCGTCATACTCCTTATCCGTGAGCTTGAAGGAGCGCACGTCGAAGTTATCCACTGGGTGCTTGCTACTATACTCATCTGTCCAGTCGTCTACAAAGTCCTTGGCGTAGAGGGTGTAGGTAAACTGACTTATATACTCTGGCTCGAGCTTAACGTCGGGGACGATGCCACCGCCGTCGTAGACCTTGCGGCCACCCGCTGTGCGGAACTCCGTGATGAGCGAGTCGGGGATGACCGTAGCGCCATCGATGTTGTAGTTGTAGCTCTGAATACAGCGTCCTGAGGGTATGTAGTACTTTGCTGTAGTGTATTTAATCATGCCTAAATAGCTGACGGCGCGTGTGCTCTGCACGATGCCCTTGCCATATGTGCGCTGACCCATGATTACGGCACGGTCACAATCCTGGAGTGCTCCCGCCAAAATCTCGGATGCCGAAGCCGAAGTGCCATTTACCAGCACGACGATAGGCACGTTGGGGGCTATGGGGGCATGCTCCGTAGAGTAGTGAATGAGCGACGACGAGTCGCGACCCATAAGCGATACTATGCGCTGGCCGCGAGGCACGAAGAGCGATGCTATGTCTACTGCTTCCGTCACCAAGCCTCCGCCATTAGAGCGGTAGTCGAGCACAAGGCCGCGGAGCGAGTCAGTGGCCATTAGCTGCTCGAGGGCGCTGCGTATCTCGTTGTAGCTACCTTCGGTAAACTCCGTGTGGTCGATGTAGGCGATACCATCGCGGAGATATCCTGCATATCCCACGCTGGGGATGTGTATGCGGCGTCGCGTAATCTCAACGGTGTCGACCTTGCCAGTATAGCAGCGCTCCACAGTCACAGTTACGCTTGTCTCGGGCTCACCGCGTAGCAGGGGTGTCACCTTGTCAGCATCGATACCCTTCATGTCCTTGCCGTTGATAGCCAGAATTTTATCGCCACTCTTTATGCCTGCCTCATCTGCGGGGCAACCCTTGTAGGGCTGCGAGAAGAGTACGTAGTCACCCCTCTTGCGAACGGGTGCGCCGATGCCGGCGTAGTTTCCCGTGGTGTACATTTTGAAGTTCTCGGCTCTCTCTTCGGGAATATACTCTGTGTAGGGGTCGGTAGCTGCAATCATGCCACGTGTGGCGCTCATAAGCAGATCCTCAACCTTGGTATTCTCGACATGACCCAGCGACAGCTCACGCATAATGTCGACGATGATATCTATCGACTTGCTCAACTCGAAATCCTGATTATCGCGTTCGGAGCTCTGTGCCGAGCTATGCTCGATGGCTGTAAAGGCTAAAAGCGCGACTAAACATAAGCCGCGCACAAGGGTTCTACTCACACTCTCTATCATACTCATTCTATGCTTCACAGTTCTACGTTCTACTTAGAGGATTATTTATTCTCCTGCTCGAAGCGGCTATTGTGGATGTAGGCGCTAAGCTGATAGCCTACACGTGCCACGCTGCGGCGCAAGCCACGCATCTCGATGCCACTGGCGAAGATATGTACCTCGATCTCATCCTCGAACATAAGGAACATGCGGCGCAACATGCTCTCCGCGCCATATATCTTGACGTTGCCACGATCCTCCTTGAGCTTAAAACCAAAGGTGTGCATGGCGTTATCGAGGCGTACGGCATCGCGAGTGTAGATGCAACTATCTACGCGCATCTTCATAAAGCCGAAGAGGGGGTAGAAGGCTGCCAGGCCCACAAAGGCGGCGATAAGAAGCATGCCACGTTCGCCCTGATAGCGTAACTTAAGCACCTCCTCGAGGCTCATGCCTGCTATCTCAGGCTCGGGGAAGAAGGATAGCATAATCCACTCCAATGCTACGTACAAAACGCATAAGAGAATCAAATATTTTACTGAACGAATAAGGTATTTCATAATGATAAGTTTTTGTTATAGGTTTGCGCTCTTAATCCACTCTGCAACATCCTCCATAAGCCAGCGGGGTGTTGAGGTTGCACCACATATTCCCACGCGCTCGGCACCCTCGAACCACGACAACTCTATCTCGACACTCTCCTCCACGTTATAGCTGCGGGGGTTGGCACTGCGACACACCTCGTAGAGCACTCTTCCATTCGAAGATTTACGTCCCGAGACAAAGATTACCACATCCACGCTACGCGAGAAGTCGCTCAAGAGTGCCTCGCGACCCGCTACACGTCGGCAGATGGTGTCGTCGATGGTGACAATTGCCTCGCCAGCACGCATCTTGATGATGTCGGCAAGGTGGTTGAACAGAGCAATGCTCTGTGTGGTCTGCGAGAGAAAGTATATGGGGCGTGTGAAGTCTACATTTTCGAGATCCTTCTCACCCTCGATGACTACTACATCGTCGTCAGCCTGGCCCGTGAGTCCGATAACCTCAGCGTGTCCGCGCTTACCCAGTAGTACTACGCTGCCGCCCACCTCCTGCATCTTGTCGTAGGCCTCACGTAAGCGGCGCTGTAGGCGTGCCACAACGGGGCATGTGGCGTCAATAATCGTGATGCCCAGCTCCTCGGCCATGCGGTAGGTGCGGGGAGGTTCTCCATGTGCGCGGATGAGAAGTGTGCGGCCGCCCAACTGACTCATATCCTCGTGCGACACGGTGTGTAGACCACGCTGCTCGAGGCGTTGCACCTCCACGCGATTGTGCACGATGTCTCCCAACGAGTAGACGTCGCCAACACGCTCCAGGGCGCTCTCAGCCTCGCCAATGGCCCTTACTACGCCGAAGCAAAAGCCCGAGTTGTCGTCAATGATAACCTCCATAACGTTCTGTGTTATAGTGTTGTGACGCGCTCAAACTCTCTGTCGAACCATGCCATCTGCTCCTCGACGGTCATATGTGAGTTGTCCAAAACGACGGCATCCTCGGCCTTACGTAGGGGTGAAATGGCACGTGTCATATCGGCCTTGTCGCGCGATACGACATTCTCGTACACCTCCTGTAGGGTTACGCTGTCGCCCTTAGCTGCAAGCTCCTTGAAGCGGCGCTCGGCACGTACCATGGGGTCGGCAGTCATATATATCTTAAGCTCAGCCTCGGGGAAGACCACGGTGCCGATGTCGCGGCCATCCATAACCACGCCCTTTTTGCGGCCCATCTCCTGCTGCATAGCCACGAGCTTCTGGCGCACAGCGCCAATAGAGCTCACGGCGCTCACGCAGTTGCTAACCTCGATGGTGCGTATCTTACTCTCCACGAGGTCACCATTAACGTAGATATCGCTGGCGCCACGTGCGGGGTTGAATCTAAAGTCGATGTTTATATCTTTGAGCATCTCCTCGATAAGCTCCTCGTTGGCTATGCCCGAGGGTATTGCGCCATGCTCCAAGGCGTAGAGCGTAACGGCGCGATACATGGCGCCAGTGTCGATGAAGATGTAGCCGAGGCGCGCTGCAATGGCCTTGGCAAAGGTGCTCTTGCCGCACGACGAGTGACCGTCGATGGCAATAATTATCTTGTGTGTATTACTCATATTCTGTTATAGGGTGATGATGACCGAAACAATGGTGTATATACCCAAAGCTGCGATGATGATGCCCGCAATGCGGTTTATCATGATGAGGTGTCGGGGCTTAAAGTCGCGACGGAAGAGGTTGATAAGCGAGGTGAGACCTCCCCACCAGAGCATGGCTCCCACCAAGAAGCCGACCAAGACCAGAAGCGTGCGAATAAAGCGTGGTATCTTATACTCACTCTCGGGTGTCGCATTTGCTGTGTTTGCTGCCTCCTCGGCGCGCTGCTTAGCCTCCGCCTCTTTTAGCTCCTTATGCTTTGCGATGATGCCGTGCTGATCCTTTGCCATGAACTCGTCGCTGTGGCTCACTAAATCAGCATCGCTCAAGTGGTCCTCGTTGCTAATCTGTGCAACGCTCTCAACCTTAGGCTCTATCGCGTTGTTGCCATTCGAGAGGTCGACATTGAACATCGTGAAGAAGGCGAGGATATAGGGAATGATAATTGCGAAGTTGGCAAGCGTGAAGCCAACCATTGAGGCGAAGTCCTGCCATAGGGCATTCTTGCCTGTGCGGTTCTTACGCACCTGAGGCACAGGGTTTTTGAAGAAGATGAAGATACCGACGACAATGACAAAGATGCCGCCGCACGACATAATAATGTTGTTGTACGCATCTATGTAATCCTTAAGAAGTGCATAGAGCGTGAATGCCAATATCGCCATCAGCGTGTCGGCACTGGCCACGCCAAAACCCGAGAAGAGTCCCGAGATGTAACCCCTGCTAAGGGTGCGCTGTATGCACAATACGGCAACTGGACCTACTGTAACTGAGGATGCGAGGCCTACCAAGAGACCATCTATGAGTATCTTTATGCCATCTACAATCATATTTCTCGCCCATTTTAGTGCTCGTCGGCACTGCGCTACGACAGGCCAACATATCGGTGCAAAGATACAACTTTTTAGCAAATATCCCCGCAATAATACTTAATAAATTAAGCAAAACTCCCACCAAAAGTTCAAGAAAATAGCCAAGATGGCGCTTGTTGGAGCGAGAATTTGGGGTTTCCCAAAATATTTTGTACCTTTGGGCTGTTAATGAAATATCTAAAAATAATAGAACTATGAACGAGAATAACAAGCCAGGTATCGAGATACAGCTCGACGAGCAGGTCGCACAGGGTAACTACTGCAACCTCGCAATTATCGCACACTCAACATCGGAGTTCATTGTAGACTTCGCAACAATGCTCCCAGGTCTTCCTAAGGCACGTGTAAAGAGCCGCATCGTCCTTACTCCCGAGCACGCTAAGCGTCTTTTGCTTTCACTACAGGAGAACATCAACCGCTATGAGAGCAACGTAGGCAAGATCAACATCCCCACTAAGGTGGTGGATCCCTTTGGTCACAAGGGCAACGCTTAATTTGTTGCATTAAGCTGCTTTGCTGCAGCACATCCAAATAAAAATTCCTGAGGCTGTACTGTCCTCAGGATTTTTTATTTGCTAATCGCTCAATTCGCTCAATTACTTAAATGCTGTAAACTACATATATTCACTTTTTTTACACAAAAAGAGAGACCATCCTTCAAGGACGGTCTCCTTCGCTCCAGAGGGAGCAACACCCAATAAAAAACTAAAAAGATTTATCTCTATTATACGTGTGGCGCACAGCCCTCTGCTGTGCCATCAAGCCCATCTATTTTAGGCGATTTTCCACAGTGCAAAGATGGAGCATTGTGTCAAAACCTACAATCGCAAAATATTGGTATTTTGTAAAATCAATATCCCCCATTGTAGCTATTTTGCTAATCAAAAATTTTTCGCTATATTTGCATGTATAATAAACATATAAGTAACAGACTTAAATAACACGCTGATACATAATGACAAAAGCGAATAATGTGATGGGCTCGGTAGCGCTATCGCCCGAGATGAAGATATACGAACTCATTGATGCAGCCCCCATCCTGCTATCCCTATTCTCGCGTCTAAACATCCATCTCCCCTTCGGAGATATATCTATCGACGAGATGTGTCGTCGCGATGGCTACAACACCAAGCTCTTTATAATGCTCTGTGCCATGCACATAGATGCGCACTACCGTCCCGCTCAGGAGGAGATGACCGAGGATATGCTCCCCGAGGTTATAGCATACCTACGTGCCTCGCACCGCTACTATGCCGAGCGCATGCTCCCACACACGGCGCGCCACTTGGAGGAGGTGCTCTCGCATTGCGATGAGCTCTCGGAGCGCGTATTGCGCCGCTTCTATGAGGACTACGCGCACTACATTAAGAGTCACTTCGAGGAGGAGGAGCGTGAGATATTCACCCTCATGGAGCGTGGTGGCGAGCGCGATGCTAACTTCTCGCTCTTCGACATGCCCCATGCCGACATCGACGACCGCTCGAACGATATAGCCTCGCTCATCGTAAAGAGCCTCCCAGAGTCGGCACCCACAGCCTTGCGCTGCGATATGCTTCACGATGTCTACGAGTTGCGCGACGACCTACGCCGCCACAGCAACATCGAGACCTATCTGTTGCGCCCCCTTGTAGAGATGTACCTTAAACGCCGATAGACATGAAGCGAATATCGATAGCCATAGTAGAGCCTTCGCCCATAATCTTGGAGGGCGTAGCGGCAATAGTGAGTCATAACCCTAACCTGCGCGTGGCGGGTGCTGTGGCAACGGTGGCAGAGTTGCAGACGTTGCTGCGCAATACGGAGGTCGACCTCCTTATTGCTGCAGTATGCTTAGCGCGTGAAATAGAGAGTGTTGCAGAGTTGCAGTCGCTGCCCATCGTGGGTATGCAGAGTGCCATTGTTGAGGCCTCGATATTGCGCCGCTTCGCCGCTGTGGCCACGCTCTACACGCCCGAGGAGGAGCTACACCGCATGGTTATCGAGGCGGCAGATATGCCCGCGGAGCACAACTATGCCGAGAGCCACGAACTCTCGGATCGTGAGCGCGACGTATTGGTGCTCGTGGCGCGTGGCCTAACGAACAAGGAGATAGCCTCGGAGCTAAACATCTCGCCCCACACCGTAATCTCGCACCGCAAGAACATTGTCCACAAGACGGGCATACGCTCTGTGGCGGGTCTTACGGTATATGCTGTGTTGAATAAATTCATTGATAGTGAACGACTTTAATTGATAAAACATATGAAAACTGAACTTTGTGCTTACTCTGTCGATGCTTGTCGCATCGCTCAGCGCCTCGGTGTAGACCGAGTGGAGTTGTGTGCATCACCCGCAGAGGGTGGTGTGACACCATCTATGGCGACTATTGAGCGTGTTGCCAACATCGAGGGTATCGACGTTAGCGTCATGATACGCCCTCGCGGTGGCGATTTCCTCTACTCGGACGATGAGTTCGAGACCATGCTTCGCGACGTAGCCCACGCGCGCGAGGCGGGTGCTACGGGTGTGGTATTCGGCATCCTTACGGCTGATGGTAGGGTAGATGTTGAGCGCACACGTCAGCTCGTTGAGGCGAGCCACGGCATGGAGATAACCTTCCACCGCGCAATAGATATGACTGCGGACTATGAGGCTGCTGTTGAGGCTGTTATCGAGGCGGGTTGTAACCGCATACTCACCTCTGGTAGCTACGACAAGGCTATCGACGGCATAGAGAATATTCGTCGTGCTGTGGAGATTTCCCAGGGCCGCATAGAGATTATGGCGGGTAGTGGTGTGGTAGCGGCAAATGCTTCCCAGCTTGCTGCGGTGGGTGTAGACGCGCTACACTTTAGCGCTAAGTGCATGGTGGCGGGAGCTATGGAGTATCGCAACCCACGTATCTCGATGGGTGGTAGCGACGCGGTGGATGAGTACGCTCTGCGCACCGTGGATGAGAATGAGGTAAACGCGATCCTAAAACTTATAAAATAATGAAGAGAAATGGTTTTCTAATTTTGCTTGCTGTGGCTGTTGCTGTGGCACTTGCAATCACCTACTGGCCTGAGAAGGAGGCTGCGGAGAGTTATAACCCCGATAGTGATGAGGCGCTTCAGGCTGTAATAGAGGCCTCTGAGCGTGGTGAGGAGCTACGCAAGCTCGTGGCTGAGACCCTAGCAGAGGAGCAGCGCGATATGGCATACCTTATCGTAAACATGCCTGAGCACGACCGCGAGGGTATGGACCTTGAGCTTTTGAAGGAGAATGTAGCCTACGCAAATATCGCACGCAACAAGTATGCGTGGGCTAAGGAGTTGCCCGAGGAGGTCTATTTGTGTGATGTGTTGCCCTATGCCGTTGTCGACGAGGTGCGCGACTCATGGCGTAAGGATATGTACGAGATGTTTGCCCCCGCAGTAGATACATGTGAGACTATGTACGACGCTATCTGCGCGGTAAATGCCAACATCCCCGCGCTCACGGGCGTGCACTACAACACTAAGCGCGAGAAGACCAACCAGAGCCCCAGCGAGTCTATCCGTCAGGGCATGGCTTCGTGCACAGGCCTCTCTATCTTACTTGTCGATGCTTATCGCGCTGTGGGCATCCCTGCCCGCTTCGCTGGTACCGCCTCATGGCACGACAACCGTGGTAACCACAGCTGGACTGAGGTGTGGCTCGATGGCGAGTGGCGCGTAACGGAGTACTACTTCCCTTCGCAACTCGACCACCTATGGTTTATGGCCGATGCAGCTAAGGCAAATGGCGAGGACCGCAACTATGCTATCTACGCTACACGCTTTGCTGGTGGCAACGACTGGTTCCCCATGGTGTGGGCCGACGAGGGTGAGGATGCTGCGGTTGAGGATCTACCAAAGTGGGTAGGTGCTGAGAATGTCACACAGCACTATATCGATCTTGCCTACGACCAGTACACACGTCATCTCGAGGCGGGTACACACACCTTCCTCCGCATCGCGGGATATAAGGAGCAGGGCAAGACCCAGCACTCTGAGGACCGCGTGGCTATGGGTGTCGACATCTTCCGTGGCACCGAGCAGATGGGTGGTGGCCTCACAGCTGGCGAACTCCGCGATATGAACGACTTCTTCTCAGTGCTTCTACCTAAGAACACCGAGTATGAGCTACGCTACTACAACGAGGCAGGAGAGCTTCAGACACAGGCTGTTGCGCTCGGCGAGGAGGAGATGTTGGTATCTATCTATTTGAAATAACTTTGCATAGCCTACCGCAATTTGCGGTGCATGCCTAAGAGGTGAACCACTCAGGGTTATTCCCTGGGTGGTTTGTTTTTTTTGTGCATTTATAGTTGTTTTGTGGCTATCATTATATATTGGGATAACTCCTTTTCATTTTCCCAAAATCAGGCGATTGCCCAAGATTGTGTATTGCCATACCTTTGCACCGTGAAAATTAACCAATTTGTAAAGCATGAGTGCAATCGGACGATATACCATATTATTAATGGCGCTCCTTGTGAGCATGGTGGCAAAGGCAACGGAGCCCCCAACCAGTGCAGAGCTTAGTGGTGTGGTGCGCGATAGCGAGGGTAACGCTTTGCCCTATGTGACAATATTTGTGGAGGGAACTACGCGTGGCACAATTACCGATGCCAATGGTCGCTATACGCTCTACACGGCTGAGGGAGACCTTAGACTCACGGCGCAGATGTTGGGCTACACCTCTATCACGCACGATGTTGCGGCGCGTGGCAGTCGCACCATAGACTTTGAACTCGAGGCTATGGCAACGGCTATAGATGCTGTGGTTGTAGAGGCATCTGGCGTGGGAAACATCAAGCGCTCGGCATTTAACGCCGTGGCGGTAGATATGCAACCACTAAAAAATACCACTAAGAACCTCGCCGATGCACTGTCGAGTGCTCCGGGCCTGAAGCTCCGCGAGTCGGGTGGTGTGGGCTCGGATATGTCGCTCACGATAGATGGCTTTGCGGGTAAGCATGTTAAAATCTTCATCGACGGCGTGCCTCAGGAGGGTGTGGGAGGTGCCTTTGCGCTGAACAATATCCCTGCGGGCTATGCCGATAGGGTGGAGGTATATCGAGGTGTTGTGCCCGTGGGCTTTGGTGCCGATGCCTTGGGTGGTGTGGTCAACATAGTCACTAACAAGTCGCACCGCCGCTGGTGGGCCGATGCCTCATACTCCTTTGGCTCGTTTGCTACACACCGCTCGTCGCTAAATGCTGGCCAGCGCCTTGAGAATGGGTTTACATGGGAGGTATTCGCCTTTCAGAACTACTCGCGCAACAACTACAAAGTAGATGTGCCCGTTGAGGATTTCGTCACAGGGCGCATCGACCGCACGCACTTGGAGCGCATGGAGCGCTTCCACGACACCTACCACAACGAGAGCGTTGTGGCGAAGGTAGGTGTGGTGGGTAGACGCTGGGCCGATAGGCTTATCTTCTCGTTCAACTACTCACAGATGTACAAGGAGATACAGACAGGTGTACGCCAGGAGATTGTCTATGGCGACAAGCTGCGTCGTGGTCACTCGCTGATGCCCTCGGTGGAGTATCAGAAGCGTAACCTCGGCGTGGAGGGTCTCGACCTCACACTTACGGCAAACTACAACCACAACATCACCTACAACATAGATACCGCGCAGTATAAATACAACTGGCGCGGTGAGACACAGCGCCTCAATTCGCCAGGTGAGCAGTCGTACCAGCATACGCGCTCGGCAAACCACAACTGGAATGCTACGGCTACGCTCAACTACCGCCTTGGCGATGCCCACACCTTTACGCTAAACCATGTCTTGAACCACTTCCGCCGTGCGAATACCTCGCTACTGGCGAAGGAGGCGGTGGAGGATGCCTTCGACAAGCAGACACTCAAGAATATCACCGGCTTGCAGTATCGTCTGTCGCTCTCGGGTCGCTGGAACGCCTCGCTCTTTGCTAAGTACTACTCGCTCAAAGTGCGTGGCCCGATAGCGACCGACAGCAACGCTACGGAGTTCGTCGCCACCTCGCGCAGTGAGGATGCCTTTGGCTATGGCGCAGCGGCGACATACCTAATACTTCCATCGTTGCAGGCGAAGCTCTCGTACGAGAGGGCATATCGTCTGCCCACCATCGAGGAGATGTTTGGCGACGAGGATCTTGAGATGGGTGACATCGGCATACGCCCTGAGAGTAGTGATAATGTGAATGTTAGCCTTAGCTACACGGACTCGTATGGCGCAGAGCGTGAGCATGGCCTATATCTCGAGGGTGGCTTTGTGTGGCGTGGCACGCAGGACTACATACAGCGTAATATTGTCGACCTTAGTGGTGGCAAAGCGGCTGCAAGCTACATAAACTACGGCTCGGTGCGCACATGGGGCATCAACCTCTCGGCGCGCTACAACTACAAGCGCTGGGTGACCATAGGTGGTAACTTCACCTATATGGATGTGCGCGACAACCAGCCCACGGCGATAGGCTCGTCGATGCCCAACCTCGGCTATGGCGACCGTATGCCAAATATACCATACCTCTTTGCCGACGGCTTTGTGACGCTCTCGTGGCACGACTGCGGCTGGAGGGGCAACACCCTCGAGCTGACTTACGACAACCAGTATCTCCACAACTTCTACTACTACTCGTCGCGTATAGGCTCGAACAAGGATGACTATATGGTCCCCTCGCAGTTCTCGCATAACATCGCACTAAGCTACACGCTCAAGGATGGGCGCTACAACATAGCTTTCGAGTGCCGTAACTTTACGAACGAGCGCCTATACGACAACTTTAGCCTACAGAAGGCAGGGCGCGCATACTACGTTAAGCTACGTATGGCATTTGGCGGCCGATAGATTAATTAGTAATGATATAATAATATAAAATGTAACAATATGAATAATAAGATTTTACGAAAACTCTCGGTAGTAATGCTATCGACTATTGCGCTTGCCATTATGGCAGCGTGTGAGACGCAAAGCCACCACCATGCTACGGGTGGTGAGGATAACGGCGCAGTACGCCCCTATGTGCTTGCTACGGAGGGAACATTCACGGGTAACACCACCAATGCGCTTGTCACGGCATCCAACCTTGATGGCGGAAGTGTGGGCATGACAGATGGTCTTGTAAACGATGGCGCCTCGTACTGGGTATTCTATGGCGACAAGTACCTCTACGGCCTCACCTACAACCAGGGCAATGCGGGCACCACGCGCTCCTATGTCATGAACGCCGATTACACGCTCGCGGCGCGCCCTGCGGAGTATGCCGTAAGACGCTTCACCACCTATGGCATCTACGACCGCTACATAATGACCTTCTCGACTGGTGAAGGCCCTGCGGAGTGGGCAGATGCCAATGGCTTCATTCCCAAGTCGTTCCTCGTGTCGTATCTTGACGTTGAGGCCGAGACATACGCCACAAACGACACCCTCGAGGAGCACTACCTCTCGGAGAACTTCCTCGGCAATGGTGAGTTTGTTACATTGGCGGGTATCGAGGATGTGGATGGTAAAATCTTTTCGGCTGCCGTGCCCATGGGCTTGAGCCAGTATGGCGTGAAGGCCGAGGGTGGCAAGTGGATTAGAGAGGGCTATGCCGACCTTGTAAAGACCGAGGCTGGAGGCTCTGGCTCGGGAGCATACAAGGAGGGCGAGTTGCAGTGGACGCAGTATCCCGATGAGTGCTGGGTGGCGATATTCGAGGATGAGAGCCTTGCCCAGCGCAAGCTTATCCGCACGGACAAGATTAGCTACGCCTGTGGTCGCAACAAGTCGCAGTACTATCAGATGATTTGGGAGACCGAAGGTGGAGATGTATATGTGTTCTCGCCCTCGTATGCCAAGACCATGGCTGACGGGCGTCAGCAGACCCAGCTCCCTGCGGGTGTGGTGCGCATAAAGGCGGGCACGGAGGAGTTCGACCCCAGTTACTATGTTAACATTGAGGCGCTTACCAATGGTATCTCATTCCTTCGCACATGGTATATCGGTGGCAGCAAATTCTTGATGCTCATGTATGACATGCCACTTGCTCCTGCAACAACGATGACAGCATCGCGCCTCGCGATATTCGATGCCGCAAGCGCAACGCTCACCTATGTAGAGGGTCTACCCTCTGCCGAGCGCATCTCTGGCTTCGGCAACGCCCCCTACACCGAGGATGGCAAGTGCTACATCGCCGTGACACTTACGGACGACTACCCCGCAATATACGCCATCGACACCGCTACGGCAGTGGCTATAAAGGGCCTTACGGTGGAGGCTACACAGGTGCGTGGCATAGGTCGCCTAACTCCAATGTTCTAAATTTTATAAACTGAAGGTGGTGATATTGCAGATTTTATAGTAACTTTGTAGTATCACCACCAATATTACGCACACAATGAGAAACATCTTCAAACAACTACATATATGGCTATCCATACCCTTGGGTGTGGTCATAACTATCACCTGCTTTACGGGTGCGATGCTCATCTTCGAGCAAGAGATAACCGAGGTTGTGCAGCGCGACTACTACTACGTGGCAAAAGCCGAGGGTGAGCCACTATCCGTGGACGAGATTATAGCGCGTGTGGAGCCTACGTTGGAGGATGGGCGCAAGATTACGGGCGTAACCATCTCCAGCGACCCTGAGCGCAGCTATAAGGTCAACGTAAACACCCCGAAGCATGCTGCGATATTTGTTGACCAGTATAGTGGTGAGGTGCTTGGCGAGCCTGGACGTGTGGCGTTTTTTAAAGATATGTTCCGCCTCCACCGCTGGCTTATGGATGAGCGCCCCGAAGATGAGAATGCTGTGTTCTGGGGTAAGGTCATCGTGGGTACAAGCACGCTGCTAATGGTGATTATCATCCTCACGGGCATCGTGTTATGGTTCCCCAAGAGCATTAAGGCGTTGAAGAACCGCACGCAGATAGCGCTACGCAAGGGTTGGCACCGCTTCTGGTACGACCTACATGTAGTGGGCGGCATCTACGCTACGTTGCTACTCCTGGCCATGGCACTCACAGGTCTAACGTGGTCTTTTGAGTGGTACAGTAAGGGCTTCTATGGACTTTTTGGCGTGGAGACGACAAAGGGAGGTCATGGACATAGTGGCGACAAGGGCGACAAGGGCAACAAGGGCGGTCGCGGTGCGAAGTACCTACATTGGCAGGATGCCCTCGATGTGGTGCAGGGTGAGTGCGGTGAGTATAAGGAGCTTACGGTGTCAAGTGGATCGATTACTGTCAAGCGCGATGAGTGGGGTAACCAGCGTGCCTCGGATAGCTATAGCTTCGATACTGCAACGGGAGAGATTACAGAGGTGTTAAGGTATGCCGATGCGGAGTACGACCGCAAGGTGCGCGGCTGGGTCTATACGCTCCATGTGGGCAACTGGGGAGGCATCCTCTCGCGAGTGCTCTGGTTCTTGGCGGCGATGCTCGGTGCGGCGCTTCCGCTCACGGGCTACTACTTGTGGATCAAGCGCAAGTTCTTCCGCAAGAGGTCAAAGTAAAAGAAAAGGGACTATCCAATCGGATAGTCCCTGTTTCGTTTCAAGTAGCGGAGCAATTACTCGCTCTTCTTCATACGACGCTCCTTGATACGTGCCTTCTTACCAGTAAGGTCACGCAAGTAGTAGATACGTGCACGACGTACTACACCATACTTGTTCACCTCGATGTTGTCGATATGGGGTGAGTACAAGGGGAAGATACGCTCAACGCCTACACCGTTAGATACCTTACGGATTGTAAACATCTTAGTACGGCCTGAACCCTTAATCTGGATAACTACACCACGGAAGCTCTGGAGACGCTCCTTGTTACCCTCGACGATACGATAAGTTACGGTGATAGTATCACCAGCCTCAAACTTGGGCACATCGTTCTCGCCCTTTGCCCACATCTGCTCGTTTACGAGTCTGATCAATGCATCTTTGTTCATTGTTGCAACAAATATTATAAATGTTAATCGCTCAACATTATCGCTGTGTCGGCATACCATATTGCCACCTTCGACAATAATCCTTGTGGTCTCCCACGCCCTGCCTTCACCCATTATAAGAGGTTGATACGGACTGCAAAGGTATGCAATTATTTTAATTCTACAAAGAAAAGGACTAAAAATTACTCTGTCTCAGTCTATTTCGGGTGACATAGTCGCTGTATAGCTCCACAAAAACCGCCGCATCGCCCACATCCTCGCGCTCGAAGCGTATGGGCTCGGAGATAAAGAGTTCGCCAACATAGCCATTCTCATCCTCGGCTAAGCCGCATACCACATACTCGTTACCATAGCTGCATAGCGCCCAGTCGGGTGTGGAGGTGTAGGCGTAGTCGAGTAGACTCTCGCGTATCTCATCGCGAGTGTACTCCTCCATAACGTCGCTGCGGAAGATGTCGAAATGTAAAGAGGGTGAGGGCGTTGCAGTCTCAACGGCTATCGACATGAAGTAGTCAGCATAGCCCATAAATGCGTCGTAGTATGGCTCGAGTGACACAACCTCTGCTAAGTCGTAGGCTGTGGTAGATACTCCCGTAATGCGGTTTTTGCCCTCGCCATCCTCGAGCGTCGTAAAGCGATAGAGGAAGAGGTCGGTGGTTGCCGCACCAGCATAGTAGCCGTAGACGGCTAATATGAACTCCGTGTCAGGAGTTAGCTGTGTGATGTGCTCGCTATATACGCCTGAGAGCTCGAGGGGTGCATATTTCTGCATCACCCACTCCAACTGCTCCTCCTTATCCCCTGCGGGTAGGTTTGTGGCGTACATAAGCACAGCTGTGTAGGGCTCATCCTTTGAGGGCGTGATTGTAACATCCACCGAGCGTGGATGAATATTCGAGAACTGCGCCGTAAAGGTCATGTCGGAGCGCTCAACGCTACCCGTCGAGAAGTAGGTGACTATGGGCTTCGACACCACCATGGGGACGTTGCCCCCCTCCGATGCTACGGCGTAGGTGAGAGCCATATATCGGTGGTTGGCATTGAGGGTCTTATGGAACGACACCTCGCCCCTATACCCCTGTTGCTGCATAATAGCCTCGGGACTAAGCTCCTCGTAGTAGTACAGGTGGTCTGCAATGTAGAAGAAGGCCTCAGCCACGGCATCCTCGGCCTCAGGGCCAAAGGGCAGGCCCTGCTCGACATACCCCGCCTCGCTATCCTCCACAACCTGCACCACGTAGTAGCCATCCCACGACTCCGGTGCGATGTTGAATGTAACCTCAGGACCCTCGGCAACAATGTCGACGATGAAGGACTCCTCTGTGCGCTCAGGTAGTCGCTCCTCGATAAGCATGTATTCCACCGGCGTCACGCAGGCATACTCATCGCCATGAAGGTGTATGCCGTAGGCGTAGACGACATACTCGCGTGCAGGAGAGAGGTCCTGCCACACTCTTGTCTGCTTACCCCGCATGGCGAGTTTGTTCCTAACTAAGAAATCTTCGAGACTATCTGCAGCCGATAGGTAGCTGCTATATTGAGAGATGTCGGCAGAGATAAGCTCCTCAACCGACGTGATACCCATGCCCGTAAGGTAGCTCTTCTCGGCCATGGTAACAACGTAGAGAACATCGTCGCTATGGGGTGTTATTCTTATCTCACACTCCGAGTAGTCGAGTTTTGTAAGTTCGAGGGTGAGGTAGCTCTTTGCACCTGCACTCTGCTTTACCACAAACTGCGGAGTGTTGTCGTAGGCGATATGGCGCAGTGTCACCACAGCCTCGCGTGGAGCATCGGTGTCGTTCGGAAGCACCCTAAAGGATATGGAGCCTGGGGTTGAGTTGTCGAAGTCTACAATCCATTCTGCCTCGCTCATGGCGATGGGGTTGATGCCGTTGCTCTGCTCAATGTTATATAAAACCTCGAAGTAGCCGCCAATGTTGGCTACCTCGAGGTTTGAGTTATTGACACTAAATGTGGGCTTCGTCTCTGCGCTATGCTCGGCACACGAGGCGAAGAGTAGTGCGAAGAGGGCTATAAATATAGATCTGCGCATTGCTACAAGTACTTAATTGAGGGCATAGAGCGCATCACGGGCACCTCACCATCCTGCGACTCTACGGCAAATACGATGATCATATACTTCTTATCCGACGAGAGCTGCATGTTGATGCTCCTATAGCCCATGTAGCAGTTCGCCTTGAGGTACTGCTCGGCGCTGTAGCCACTCTTCATAGCATTGCGGGCATTGGTGTAGAAGTTCGAGGCGATACTCTTAATGGCGTAGTCGTTGAGGTTCTCTCCAGGGGGTACGTATAGGAGGTTATCCTCGGGAGCAATCTGTATTGCGTAGTAGCCATCCCAGTTGTTAGGCGTCACGCTGATAGTTGCAGAGCCATTGTTGAACGTTGTAGAGACATCGAATGTCGCGTTGTACATTGGGGGCATGGGAATGTCTACAATAGATGTGTGCAATGGCGTTGTCATGGTGTAGTTATTGCCATTGAACTCAACACCGTAACTGTAGATGGTGTATGTAGAACCTGGCTGCATACCCACGAACTCGCGCTCTGCTTCGCCCGAGTAGATGAGCTGTGGCGATACGTTTTGCATAAGCTCCTCGAGGGTCATGTTGTGGCGCTGAGCTAGGGAGAGGTAGCTCTCCATCTCGTTTGCTACAAAGACAGCACCATCGGTGATACCTGTCTGCTTGAAGTACTCCGTGTCAATGATATTCGCCATGTATGGGCGCTTCTGGTCGCGTGGCGAGTACTTCACCTTGCAGCTCTTGTAGGTGATATCCGAAACGCTAAACTTAAAGTCGTTCAAGGGGCGCTTATCCTGTGTGATATATACGCGCAAAGGCTTCTCCATGCCGCGGTAGCTGATGGTAGCAAATCCTGTGCGCTCCTCCGAAGAGTCGCTCTCGGCGATGTGCAACACAATCTTGTAGGCGGTAATCTCGCCAGGAGTAATCCACTCGACGTTGGCCTTAACCTCGGGCATCTCACCGCTGATGGGGTTAGTCACGCTGTATAAGATAGCTATGTCGCCACCCTCGCCTGTAACGCTGATGTTATCTCTGTCTAGCTGCATGGTGGGAGGGTTGCTGGGGTCCACCTTCTCAGCAACCTCGCATCCCGCAAGCGATAGGGCAACGAGGCCGATGCTTGCAACAATAAAATTCTTAATAATCTGCATTTTTTTATGGTGTTCTTATTTCTCGCTATTAATCACAATCTTAGCACTCTTCAGACCCTTAGAGCGTGCTGTGAGTGTTATCGTTCCAGGTGTGTCGTTACTCTCGACGATAGCAGTCATCATGCCGCTAAAGACCTTCATCTTAGGCTCGTGGAAGAGCTCCAACGATACCGAGTTGCCGTTAGCACCCGCGCGGTAGTGGCCAGCACCCGCCACGCTAAACTCGATGAGGTTATCGGCTGCGGGGCAGAGGTTACCATCCTTATCCACCACGCTCACGGTGACAAACGCCAAGTCCTTGCCATTAGCAGCGATTGTCGCGCGGTCTACCGATAGCTCGATGTGGTGGGGCTTACCTGCGGTTTTAACCTCCTTCTCGGCTACAGCCTCACCCGCCTCGTTGTATGCCACCACCTTTACAGTGCCGGGCTCATACTTCGTCTCCATCCACATAAGGCGGTAGCGAGACTGACGCTTGAGTGCCTTCTCCGACTCCTCATCCCATGAGTTTTCGAGGGTTACCGATGTATCCTTAGTGCGTACACCCTGGCTCACGCCATTGATAAACAACTCGGCCGAGGGGTAGTTGGTATATACGAAGATAGGTGTCTGTTCGCCCTCACGACCTGGCCATGTCCAGTGGGGTAGGATGTGGAGTGTCTCCTCCTCATTGTTCCAGTGGCTACGATAGAGGTAGTAGCGATCCTTTGGAAGACCTGCGAGGTCGACAATGCCAAAGAGTGATGAGTGACTTGGCCAATTCGTGTAGTAGGGGGTAGGCTCACCAAGGTAGTCGAAACCTGTCCACACGAACTCGCCGATGCAGCAGTCGTAGTCCTCGTGCCACATCCAGTCATCCTCAGGAAGGTTAGACCAGCTGCAGTGCTCCACGTCGTATGACGATGACTGGTGGTCGTCGTATGTAGCCATCGAGCGGCGCTCAACGGGGAACTTATATACGCCTCGGCTACTTACGGTAGATGCTGTCTCGGTGCCGAGGATAATCTGCTGTGGTAGAGCCTGATAGCTGTTACCATAGTGCCATGGACGGTAGTTGAAGCCTGCCACATCCATCATTGCCGCCATGTTGTTATATACGACGTTGTGTGGCTGGTCCATGCCCTGTGTAACGTAGCGTGTGGGATCCTCGCGGTGACAGATGTCCTGCAAGAAGCGTGAGAGTTTTGGACCCCACATCTTGTCGCCCTGATCGGGTACCTCGTTACCGATGCACCACATAACGACGCTGGGGTTGTTGCGGTAGTGGTGGATGAGGTTCACCATGTCGCGCTCTGCCCACTCGTCGAAGTGCTTGTGGTAGCCATTAGCAAGTTTGGGTGTCTTCCACTCGTCGAAGGTCTCGAGCATAAGCATCATGCCCATCTCGTCGCACGCCTCAACAAGCTCGGGAGCTGGCATGTTGTGCGAGGTGCGGATAGCGTTGCAGCCCATCTCCTTCATTATGCGTATCTGACGGCGGATGGCGGCCTCGTTAACGGCAGCGCCAAGAGGACCGAGGTCGTGGTGGTTACATACACCCTTGAACTTCGTGGGCTCGCCATTTATAAACATGCCCTCGTCGGGAGTGATAACAAGTGTGCGGATGCCGAAGCGTGTAGAGTACTCATCCTTCAACTCCTCGCCCGCATAAATCTTTGACTTTGCGTAGTATAGGTTAGGCTCGTCTACCGACCAGAGTGCGGGGGTTGCAACATCAAACTCCTGCTCAAAGAGTGTGTTGTCGTAGCGGCTGAGCTTTGCTTCGTTAGTGGCTACAACCTTGCCTGTGGGGTCAACAATATCTGTTACGATGCGGTAGATGCTCTTGTCTGCACACTCGGGCATCTCCAACTTTGTGCGTAGCTCCACCTTTGCCCACTCCTTAGTCACGGTAGGCGTTGTGAGCTGTGTGCCCCACACGGGAACGTAGGCATCCTCCGTAACTACAAGGTGTACATTGCGGTAGATGCCCGCACCGGGATACCAGCGCGATGATTCGTTCTCATTCTCGAGGCGAACGGCAAGGGTATTTACCTCGCCCGCCTTGATGTATGGAGTGATGTCGAAGTGGAATGAGTTGTAGCCATAGGGCCAGTAACCCACCTCCGTACCATTTATATATACGCGTGCGTGACTCATTGCTCCGTCGAAGATGAGCGTTGCGCGCTTGCCCGCCTCAAATGAGGGAGCCTCAAAGTCGAGACGGTACCAACCTACACCTACAAAGGGTAGACCTCCCGTACGTCCAGCATGCTCCATCGCCTCCTTCTGTCCATCCTGTGTGATGGCTACATTCTGGCGGTCGTTGTGGATGCTGAATGGTCCATATATCGCCCAGTCGTGGGGCACGGTGACCTCCTTCCACGCCTTGTCGTCGTAGTCCTCGGCCACGAACTCTGAACTATCCTCGCGAGTGAAGCGCCAGCCACGCTCCAAGAGTTGCTCTGTGCGTGTCTGCGCCTCGGCAGAGATGATGGTTGCAATGGCTGCAACGGCCAATAGTAGTCGTTTCATATCCTTCAAATACTTATTTATTATTAGCTATCTGTGCTGACGGCGGAACTCGGCGAGGATAATGCCCGTTGCCATCGCTACGTTGAGCGACTCCGAGGTGGGTGCATCAGCAGGGTATGGGGGTATGAGTAGGCGGTGGGTAAGCGCCTTGCGTGTATCGTCAGTTATGCCACGTCCCTCGTTACCCATAACCACGATGCCACTTGCATCGAGCTTTGCATCGTAGATGTTGTCTCCGTCGAGGAGTGTGCCATATATGTTTAATCCCTCGCGGTGGGCATCCGTTAAGAGTGCGGGGAGGTTGTCGGTATAGTGAACCCTAACGCGTAGTATAGCGCCCATAGTGGCCTGAATAACCTTAGGGTTGAAGCAGTCTGCCGTATCCTTCGAGCAGATTATATCCTCGACGCCAAACCAGTCGGCAAGGCGGATGATGGTGCCCAAGTTGCCGGGGTTTTGCACGCCATCGAGGGCTATGGTTAGCTTCCCGCGTAGGTTAGCCACCGAGAGCGTGTAGCGTGGCTGCTCCACTACGGCGAGGGTGTCGTTGGCGGTTTTGAGCTGCGATATGCGCTCCATCTCGCGCTGGTCTACAACTTCTATGTTCTTACCCTTGAGGTCGTGACGTGTGGTGTAGATGCGGCGCACAACAAATTTCGAGGCAAGTATCTCCTCGGTAAGTTTGCTGCCCTCAGCGACAAAGAGTCGCTCTTGGTCGCGCACACGCTTCTCGGCGAGTGAGCGTACAAATTGTATGTCGGCCTTAATCATCGCTTCTCCTCTATGTTAAATGTCATGCCCTCAGCGGCAATATCGGTGTTGGGGAATATTTCGCGACACTCGGCGCATAGAACATCGAGGTCCTTGTAGCGCGACGAGAAGTGTCCTATAATAAGTCTCTTTGCCTCCGCCTTGAGGGCTACCTTTGCTGCCTCAACAGTCGTGGAGTGACCACGACCCTTGGCAAACATCGCCTCGCGGGTGGAGTATGTCGTCTCGTGGTAGAGCAAATCTACGCCCTGCACGCGCTCTGCAGCCTTAGCGGAGTATGCCGTGTCGGAGAGGTAGGCGTAGGAGCGAGCCATGTAGGGAATGTAGGTTATATCCTCGTTTTTGAGCACTTCTCCATCCTCCAATGTGATGTCCTCGCCACGTTTTGCTGCCACAATCTGGGCTATCGAGAGCCCATGTTTCGTAATCTTGAACTTGTCGACATTGCGCTCGGGCTGCTTCTCCTTGAAGAGGTATCCCGCGGTGGGTACTCTGTGGCGCAGGGGTATCGACCACACCTCGAGGGTGTTGTTCTGCATGATAATTGCATGCTCCGTGGTGCGCACCTCATGCCACTTAACTTCGTAAGGTAGGTCGTCCCAGAAGTAGCGGCGGTGGTACTCCAATATCTCGCCCATGGGCGCGGGAGCATATATATCTAAGGGTGTTCGCTTACCCTCCAAGCCGAGGGTGGCGATAAGTGGAAAGAGACCGAAGCAGTGGTCTCCATGTAGGTGTGAAATAAATACAGCCCTAAGGCGCAGCGGATTTATGCCGCGCCTTATGAGCTGCTGTTGTACACCCTCACCCGCATCTACAAGGTAGTATTGCTCGTTGAGGTTTACTACCTGAGAGGATGGGTGGGCGTGTGGTGTAGGTTTAGCAGATGAGTTACCAAGTATGGTTACGCTAAACCCCATGGATTACTGTGCAAGCAACCAACGCTCGCAGTCCAACGCTGCGATACAGCCTGAGCCAGCAGCGGTGATAGCCTGACGGTAGTGAGGATCCTTAACGTCGCCAGCAGCAAATACACCCTCAACAGATGTCTTAGATGTGCCGGGAACAACCTTGATGTAACCCTGCTCGTCGAGCTCGAGCTGACCCTTGAATACCTCTACATTGGGGTGGTGACCAATAGCGAGGAAGAAGCCAGAGATGTCGAGTGTGCGCTCCTCACCAGAGGTGCTAACAACGCGTACGCCGATTACGCCATCCTCGTCGCCGAGAACCTCCTTAGTGTTGTGCTCGAACAATACCTCGATGTTGGGAGTGTTGAACACACGCTCCTGCATAGCCTTAGATGCGCGGAGGTAGTTCTTACGAACGATGAGGTAAACCTTCTTACAGATAGATGCAAGGTATGTAGCCTCCTCGCAAGCGGTGTCACCACCACCTACAACTGCTACATCCTGCTTGCGGTAGAAGAAACCGTCGCAAGTAGCACATGCGCTAACACCCATACCGCGGTACTTAGCCTCAGACTCCAAGCCGAGGTACTTTGCCGATGCACCTGTACATACGATAACTGCCTCAGCCTCGATCTCGTGCTCGTGGTCTACCACAGCCTTGAAGGGGCGCTTAGAGAGGTCGATGTCGGTGATGATACCGCGACGTACGTCAGCACCAAAGCGCAATGCCTGCTGGCGGAGATCCTCCATCATAGCAGTACCAGTGATACCCTGGGGGTAGCCTGGGAAGTTCTCAATCTCTGTAGTTGTTGTGAGCTGACCGCCTGGCTCGATACCCTCGTAGAGTACGGGTGAGAGGTTAGCACGTGAAGTGTAGATAGCTGAGGTGAAACCTGCAGGACCGCTACCAATGATCAAAACTTTTACTTTCTCCATAGTTCTGGTTGTTTAATGTGTTAGTTATTTGTGTTCGTGTTAGTTCTATCGTGTGTTGAGGAAGTCGGCCACCTGCTCGCCCTCATCGCGGAAGTCGTAGCCGTAGCCCACCATCATATCGAGGCCTGCATCGCGCTCGCGGTCGGCGTTGGTGGTCTCGCGCATGCGCTTAAGGATATTCTCCGATGCAGCTATTGTCTCCATTACCTCCTCATTCGATGGCGTATGACCCATGAGCGATGTCAGCACGTCGAAGGCGTATGCCGCAGCCATATCGTCGTAGCGCTTGTACCAAACGTTTAGCTCCTCGGTAATCGCCTCGAGCGACATCTCGCCCGCAGCGATGCGCTTTAGAAGCGCTTCGGTAGTGCCGAGAGGTAGATACTGTCCTGCAATATCTATCCACTCGGTGTGGTCGTACTCCTCTTTGAGGTAGTCGCCCGAGCGAAGCATCACGCCCAACGATGCAGCAATGGCGCTATTGTAGAGCTTGAGGCTTCGGGGTATCATCGAGGCACGTATTGTCGTGCGGTTGTAGCTATATGTCTTGGCCTCGGGGTCGCGCTCCTGAAGGCGCGTTAGAGCATCCACACCGCGCATCATCTTACCCGTGATGAAGGGGTTGAACTCCTCGAAGCATATATTGTCGCGCTTTAGGTTGCGCTTGTCGCGCGATTTCCACTTCTCAATGTCGCGGATTGTGCCGTAGCTCTTAAGCGAGAGCGCTGGCATAAGCAACGTGTAGCCATCCTCCTCGACGATATATGAGTAGGGCATATCCTGCGTGTCGTGGTGGCGTGTGTGACGACCCAATACCACAGTGTAGGGGCCCTCAATCGAGGGTGACATCACATAGGCGCTACTTCCGAACTTCGTACCTCGCTGGTGTACCGCCTGGTGCACCGCGCCACTCTTAAAGAGGTGGTTCGACTGGTTGGTGCCGCTACCAGCGTTGAAGAATGAGAAGATGCCGGCAATGAGCAACGACGACTTGTGGTGCGAAACGGTAAATGGTCCGGCAAATACCGATGCTGCCTCGCCATTCTCGCAGTGGCAGTTGGCGAAAAAGAGGGTGTCTACAGCTGTAAATCCGTTGCTAATAGTGGTATTCTCGCCCACAAAGCATCGCTCAATGCTCGACGCGCCATCCACCTTTGTGTCATTATCGAAGATAAAATCCTTGGCGCGGACATCAATGCCTACATGGGCGTTGCTGCCCACCGTGCCATTCTCAAGGTGTGAAGCGCCCTCAATGACTGCGCCACGCTCGATGTGCACCTCGCGGATGAAGCGCGCACCCATCACGGTACTACAATCCTCCACCACGCCCATGGCGCTACGATGCTCCTCGGCACGTGCTGTTGCCATCTTCAGCAGCTGCTCCACCGCCTCCTTGCGGTTGCGCATCATGGTCATGATGTAGGCTATCTGCGACGTAAGTTCGCGGTAGATGATAGCTGTGCGGCCACCATTCTCATTTACTGCGGCCACGCCTACACCCTCGCCAAAGGTTGAGGCGCGACGGCACTCCATGCGTAGCACGTCGTCTATGTGGCAGTCATCGCCAATAGTGTAGTTGGCAATCGTAGAGTCCGAGATGCGCGTGCGAGAGCCTATCGATGTACGACCTTCAAAACGTACATTGCGCAACTGATCAGGGCGGAAGTCCTCAGCTACGGTGACCTCATCCCACGATAGTGCCGAGCAGCCGCGCTGCTCAAGCAGCACGCGCTCCTCGCTACTTAGTACTCTTCGATTGTCGTTCATAGCAGTTAATCCTTCTTAGTGTAGACAACGCGCTTGGTGTCGAAGAACTCGTCGTCGAACATCGTGCGTATGTCGTATAAATCCCAGTGACGGCGTGTTGCGGCAAGTTCCTCGGCAAGCTCGCCACCCTTAAGGTAGAGGATACCATTGGGGAGTGTACCCTTCTGGCCCTTGCGTAGTAGTGGCCATGCCCATGGCATGAAGCGTGCCATCTCCGTTACGGCGCGCGATACCACATAGTCAAACTTCTGGCCGAGTTGCTCGGCGCGCGAGTTCACGGCGGTGAGGTTGTCGATGCCTGCACCTGCCTTGATGCCCTCCACCACGCGAATCTTCTTAGCAATGGAGTCGCAACCCACGAACTCGACCTCGGGGAACATGATGGCGAGGGGCACAGAGGGGAAGCCTCCGCCACAGCCAATATCTACGACACGCGCTCCCGCCTCAAACTGACACACCTTGGCTATGGCCAACGAGTGGAGGATGTGGCGTGTGTAGAGGTGCTCCATATCCTTACGCGACACCACGTTGATGCGTGCGTTCCACTCCTCGTAGAGCGCACCGAGGCTCTCGAACTGCTGCCGCTGGCGCTCGGTGATGTCGGGAAAGTAACTTAGTATGAGGTCGCTGTTCATGCTTTATGATGTTTTGCGTGTTGTTATTCCTTCTCCGTTAAGAGCTTGCATACGGCGGCCTTGGCACGTCGTATCTGTGTCTTAATGGTATTTATGGGTCTGCCGAGTTTCTCGGCAATCTCCTCGTAGGAGTACTCCTCCAAGAAGCGCATCTC
>JAFYWG010000058.1 GCA_017558115.1 Alistipes sp. | reverse complement strand
AGCGATATACCATTCTTTATTTTTAGATTAGCTACAATTTTTGCGTAACTTTTCTACTGCCCCACTGGAATTCCGGACTGATCCCAAACTACAATTCGTTCTTTGAAATACTACACTGTGTATCAGATAGTTACAAGAATAGACGGGAAAAATAAAAGGACAAATCTTGCGACTTGTCCTCTTTAGTAGCGGGGGGAGGACTCGAACCTCCGACCTCCGGGTTATGAGCCCGACGAGCTGCCAACTGCTCTACCCCGCGATGTATCGTCAAATGGTCAACTGACCGATTTTCCTTAATTGCGAGTGCAAAGATAGTGCATTTTTCCCGTACTTCCAAATATTTTTGCAAATTATTTTAAATATTTTTAATAACAAACGTGACAAACTACTGGCACTCAGCCACTAACGGCATAAAATATTTTTTGCTACAATTTCGGAAATATCCCTTGTTGGGCGATGCGCAGCGCGGGCGATGCTCTTATTGCACAGTGGGCATGCGGTGATGATGGTGTTGCATCCCGTTGCCTCAAGCTCCGCTGTCATGTACTCGGCTATGCGGCACTGCTGTCCATCGTTGATGACCGTATTTGCTAACGAGCCGCCACAGCACAGTGCATTTCGGCGGTTATGCACGGGCTCGGCGAGCCTTCCCACCGCACCTATCACAACGCGAGGGGCGTCGTATATACCACAGCCGCGGCCAAGTTCGCAGGGGTCATGGTATGTATATAAGGTATCATCCGCCGCGAGTGCCAGGTCGCCCACAGATATAAGGCGCGCGATATACTCGGTGTGGTGCAGCACCTCTATGCCCTCGAGGTTGTACTCCTCACGAAATACCTTTAGGCATATTGGGCACGACGTCACGAGTGTCTCTATGGCGTGCTTACGGAATAGTGCACGGTTGTACTCCACCATCTTACGTGCGGCGTCTGTCTCGCCCGAGAGCATCAGGGGGCGACCACAGCACACGCCACCCGCCCTATCTGCATACCACACATCCACCCCTGCAGCGGCGAATATACGCTCCATGGAGCGCTGCACAGCGGGTGTTAGCGATGTCATGCACCCGACGAAGTAGCCCACGCGGCCCTCGCCCGACGATGTGTCTATACCCTTTATGTAGCGGTAGCGACCCTCATTAGGGATGTTACGGCGCTTAGCTCTCGAGTTTAGGCGCAGCGTGTTCAGGTTGATACCCACGGGACATGCCGCCTCGCAACGGCCACACATAAGGCAGTTGTTTGCCACCTTCAGCGAGAGCATGTTGTAGCGCCTATCGCGCAGATAATATACTGACTGTGTGTCGTTTATGCCGAGGTCGGTCTGTAGCTGGCATGGGTCGATGCATATACCACAGCGCGAGCATGCCTCAACCTCGAAGTTGTCGTACGACTTACGCTCCTTGGTGGGACGTAGCGACCAGCGGCGCAGGAAGATAAGTGGTATCTCGGTGAAGATGTGCATATAACGCGAGAAGGGCAACGCCACGAAGAAGAGGCCGAGCACCGCCGAGTAGAACCACCACGACTGCGGGTATAGCATCTCGACGACCTCATAGGGCATATACTTTGCCATAAGGCCTCCGAGCGACCCCGTTAAGAAGCCACCGCCACCATGCACCGCTACGGTTAGACTCTCAGCCACGAGGCGTGCGGGGAAGATAAACCATAGAGCCGAGAGTGCCACCCTATCGAAGAGCACATGCTTTGTTGTGCGACGCATACCCATCACCGATGAGCACACACGCTTAAAGAGGGCGATGCCGACGCCTATCAATACCACCATGAGAAGCGCATCCATAAGATGCTCAAACACAGGATAGTGGCCCTCCAATTCAAGATATGGGGCAAAGTACTTGAAAAAGACATGACCCTGTAGGGGTATGGGCTCAAAGCCGAGGTACACGGTAGTCTCTATCCACCCCACCACGATAAGCAGAAACCAGCCAAAGGCGAGCGAGGCGTGCATATATCCGAGCACGGGGTTGGTGCGGAATATGCGGACATGGAGCAGCGACTCGCGCACCACCTCCCATGCTGCGAGGAGCGTCTGGCGCGTAAAGAGGCCACGGCGAATCTTCGCGCGGTCTACTCGCGGTAGGCGTAATATCCATAGCGACCACTTAAGCGCAACCACAACAAACATAAAGAGCGAGCCCACGACAAAGGGGAGCGTGAATGGCTCGAAATATATAAGCATATCCTCCATAGCATCAATAGTTTAGAAGTCGCCAAGCTTACGCTTTATAAGCATTACAAGGCCACGCGTGTTGATGCCTCGCGGACATACCAAACGGCACTTACCGCAAAGCATGCACTTGCTCAGTTCGGCATATACACCCTTATACTCGCCACGGCGCACCGCCGTGTGGAGCTTACGGAAGTTAAAGTCAGTGAGGTTACCTGCCGTGCACGACGCTGTGCACGAGCCACAACCTATGCAGGCTTGCAACTCGGGCATCTCAGCGATGATATCCCTACTCTTGCGCAGGTCGTTATTATCCATGTCGATGGCACGCGGGCGGCTGATGCCATATCCAAATACTACGTTACGCATAACACTACTCTATGTTAAACTTTTCCTTAAGATACGCATCTACCGCTGAGGCGGTTAGCGACGCCTCAGCAAGCGTATCGGCAAGGCTCTTAGGGGCGGTTGCCGTGCCCGCAAAGAAGATGCCCTCCCTCTCGCTGCGCACCACGCCGAGAAAGGCATCGCGCGCCTTGAAGTAACCATTGGGGGCTAAGGCTAACCCTGCGGAGGCGGCGAGCTTTACATTGTCGTAGTTGGCACTCATGCCCACAAGCAGCACGAGCATATCCACGGTCATGCGCAGAGGGCGCCCCGTGAGCGTATCCTCGGCCTTAATCTGTATACGCTTATTTATGGTCTCGGCAGCCTCCGAGATGCGGCCACGCACAAAGTGTACGTTGTACCTCTCCTGCGCCTCGCGGTATAGCTCCTCGTAGCCAGGGCCGAACATACGTATATCCATGTAAAAATTGAAGACATCGGCAGTGGGGTACATCTCCTTAAGCTCTATCGCCTGCTTCACACCCGTAATGCAGCATACCTTCGAGCAGTGCTTCTGCCCCACCTTTTCATCGCGCGAGCCTACGCAGTGTAGTATCGCAATACGCTTAGGCTCAGAGCCATCTGCAAGCGTGACTCTACCACCTATCATCATGCGCTCTAAGTCTACCGACGTGATGACATTGTCATAGAGGCCATAGCCATACTCCTGCTTGCGATGGGCATCGAAGAGCGTGAAGCCCGTGGCCACAACAACAGCATCGGCAGGTATGCGCTCCTCGGAGCGTAGCGTGACGCCATCGGGGGCAATCTGCGTCACCTCCTGACCATAGAAGCATCGTATGTGCATATCCTTAACTTGCTGAGCCAAAGGTCCTATAACCTCCCTTGCATGGGTGAAGGTTGGGAATAGTTTGTACCATCCACGCGCCTTACCTCCAAGCTCTATGTCGCGCTCCACGATTATGGGCTCTATGCCTCGCGACTTTAGTTCTATGGCCGTCTGCATGCCCGCAGCACCGCCACCAACGACAACTACCCTATATGCCATATCTACTTTCTCCTCTCGTATATGGGACGCTGCGAGGGACAGTTGATTGCAGCATCCGCAGGTTTACCAATATACTTACCATCTGCACCGAGGTACTTTGCCCCTGGGTCGTACTCCACGCCGAGCTTATCCAACAGCGGTTCGACATCCACCTGGTGAAACTGCATACCAAGCTGCCAGGGATCGTAGCCGAGCACCAAGCCCGCCATCTCCTCGTATGTCAAGACGGGAATACCCTTACCATCGGCGCCATAGGCCATGCCATCCATCTCAGCGATGGTGTACTGCCATTTATCTAAGAACATTGCGCAGCCAGGGCAGTTTGCCACGATGAAATCGGGCTTATAGGGCGCCATGCTCTCTAACTTCTTGTGTGAATTTGCGATAGACGAGCCACGATTTGCCTGCACAAGGTAGTTGCGGAAGCCGAAGCCACAGCAGTGACGACGCTCGGGGTAGTCCACCACATCACCACCCCACGCCTCTATCATACCCGCCAAGACATATGGAAACTCCGAGCCTCCGATGCCCGACTTTGGGAAGATCTTTGCATAGTGGCAGCCGATATGCTCCACCACCCTAAGTGGCTCACCCGTATGTCTATTTATAAGGCGGTGCTTCGCCTTGCGCGCAATAGCCTCACGCTGGTAGAAGATGATGTCCGAGGTGTGGGCTATGGAGCGAGGCTTGACCAATTCGCGCCCCGTGGCCTCCCTCAGATAGCGACGTGTGCGCTCCTCGGTCTCGGGGAACTCCTCCCATGTTGCCAGCACCTCGTTATAGATGCCAAACGAGGTTATGCACGACGACACGAAGTTCTCGTATCCTGCCTCCGCCATCAGCGAAAACTGACGCGCCACCACGGTCATGATGGTCTCCAAGGGTACTACATCGGAGTGGTAGCCAATGCCCGTACACGAGGTGTGTAGCGGGTCATCATAAATGTCGATGCCGAGGCGGTTGGATAGTATATCAAGGAATGCCCACTCGCTTCCGGGGAAGAAGTTCTGGCGTATGCAGCTACGCGCATAGTAGTATCTATCGGCAGCAATATCCTTCTGATACTCCTGCCATGATGCTCTGCGACTCATACCTTTAGTAGTGATTTTCAGAGTTTAACGTGTAGGTCTCCATCATATATTCTTGTGTTGCGCCGTCGTAACCCATCTCGCGTGCCTTACGGTCGGAGTGAGCCTCGATGGTGTCGTAGAAGGCCCTACCTCCCGACACCTCGAAGATGCGACGTATCTCCTCCATCGACTCCTTGTCTATCGCGCGCAATGCTCCAGCACCCTCCTTGCCATAGCAATCGGAGAAGCGACCATAGATAGCCTCATCGTTTGAGTGTATCCACTCCCACACGGGACCCTGCTCGGGGTGTAACTCGGGGAGAATGTTGCGCGGCGTGAGACAGTAGCCCGTGGCGAGGATGTTGTCGCCAATAAGGCGCTTAAGTGCCAACTGCTGGCGTCCCTTCTCGCTCTCAGTGAAGAAGCCTAACTTCTGCGACAACGTGCGCAGAGCTTGAATGACATAACCCGGCGTATTGCCTCGTGGGCAGCGTGGACGACACGACATGCACTCGCCGCAATACCATATAGTGTCGCTTTTGAGCAGCTGTTCTATCTCCTCATCGTCACGTCTCTGCACCATGACTACAATCTGGCGAGGGTCATAGTTGTAGAACTCCGCTGCGGGACACACTGCAGTGCATACGCCACAATTCATGCACGCCTTAAGCCCCTCTACGAGGCGTATATCCTGGGCGAGCATATCGTAATATTTTCCCATATTTTCTTGGACTTTAGACACGGGCAAAGGTATATATTTTGACCTCGGCAGAAGTTAGTATAAATACCTAAATTCGAAAAATCTCACACTAAAGCCATTGGTACTTTTGACCTATTTTTCATCTATTTCACTCTATTGCTGCAAATAGCAAATATCATAGAAAGACCATATTCATTAACCAAAATTGAGAGAATATTCAACGAGTGCCGAAAATAATATTATATATTATTGCTGCTTGGCGTTTTTTTTCATATATTTGCGAAACAAAGGTCACAAAATTGAACTAATTTACTCCACAATGAGACGATTTATAAAACTCATTACACTTATCACAATGCTCCTCACGGCACTCGATGCCACGGCACAAGAGAGGGTCAAGGTTAGCGGCACGGTAACCGACAAATACGAGGGCGACCCCATTATCGGTGCAACCATAACCTGGGGCAACGGCAAGGGTACAACCACCGACATAGATGGCAACTACACCATAGTGGTCGATGCTGGCGACACCATCCTATTTATGTACCTCGGCTACTTCCCTCGCGAGTGGCGCGTACCGAGTGGTGCCCAAGAGGTGACATATAATGTTGAACTTGAGGTAGAGTCGACCATGGCTGACGAGGTAGTCGTGGTGGCATACGGCACACGCAAGAAGGGTACTATCGCTGGCTCGGTGTCTACCATCAAGAGCGAGAAGCTTGAGAGCGTGCCCGCCGCAGGCTTCGACCAGGCGCTGCAAGGTCAGAGCCCCGGACTTATGGTGCTCTCAAACTCTGGTGAGCCCTCAAAGGCTGCCACATTCCAGATTCGCGGTACTAACTCCATTAATTCGGGCACCGCACCCCTCTTTATCCTCGATGGCATGCCCATCTCGAGCAGCGACTTTAACGCCATATCGCCCTCGGATATCGAGTCGGTATCGGTATTGAAGGATGCCTCGTCAACATCAATATATGGCGCACGAGCAGCCAATGGCGTTGTTATTATCACCACCAAGCGCGGCACAACATCCGACAGCGCAAAGGTCACCTTCCGCACGCAGTTAGGCATCTCGGAGCTTGCCCACAGCAACTGGAACCTGATGAATACCGCAGAGCGCATTCAGTTCGAGAAGGAGATAGGCCTCGATGCGGGTCAGAACTACGACATACTCTCGCAGACCGACATCAACTGGCTCGACGTAGTATTCAACGATAGCGCGCTACTGCAGAACTACGATATCTCGGTTAGCCGCGCTACGGACAAGATGAGCTACTACGTATCGGGCTCGTTCTACGATCAGGATGGTATCGCACAGGGTTCTACCTTCCGCCGCTACAATATTCGCGCAAATGCCGACGTCAAGGCTTCGCGATGGTTGCGCCTTGGCACTAACACCATGGTGGTATTCGAGCAGGTAGAGCAGGCCGAGGATGGCGAATATGCCCTCTACTCACCTATCTCAGCGAGCCGCTTCATGCTCCCCTACTGGAACCCCTACCGCGAGGATGGCACAATAGCATCCGAGAGCGACGGCTCGTGGAAGGGAACGGGCCAAAACCCCTTGGAATGGATGGAGAACAACCCACAAACCAACAAGAAGTTTAAGGCGCTGACTACCGTTTTTGCCGAAATTACACCCATCGAGGGTCTTGCAATACGTTCGCAGTTTGGTGCCGACTTCACCAACTCTACATCCTTCATGCAGTCTATGCCCAGCTACGCGCCCAACAACGGCATCGGCGTGGCGGGACGTGCTGCCTACAACACCCTAACCCTCACTATCACCAACACGGCAAGCTACCAGACCACTATAAATAGCGACCACAACCTCAACTTCCTACTCGGCCACGAGGGTGTCGACTACCGCTACGAGGGCTTCCAGGCTATCACGCAGGGTCAGAACAACGACTACCTAACGACGATGTCGTCGGGCTCGAAGGTGGTGTCGTGGGGTGATGTCACCGACTCCTACGGCTACCTCTCGTTCTTCGCACGTGGCGAATACAACTACGACAACCGCTACTATGCCGACTTCTCGGTGCGTACCGATGCCTCATCACGCTTCGGACGTAGTGGCCGCTGGGCAGCATTCTGGTCTGTTGGCCTTATGTGGAATGCTAAGCGCGAGCCGTTCTTGCACGATGTCTACTGGCTCAACACCGCACAGGTAGCATTCAGCACTGGCACCTCGGGTAACTCCTCAATCCCCAACTACGACCACTTGGCCCTCGTTGGTGGCGGTGCTAACTACAACGACAACATGGGTATCTACCCCATGCAGAGTGGCAACGAGGATCTCGGCTGGGAGAAACTTTGGACAACAAACGTTGCCCTCCACCTCGGTTTTATCGACCGCATAAACCTCGACATCGAGTTCTACAATAAGCGCACATCGGATATGCTTATGTCCGTACCCGTGTCGTATGCCGACAAGGGTGAGGGCTTCCGCTGGGACAATATCGGCGAGATGGTAAACCGCGGTGTGGAACTACAGCTTGGCGTAAACCTTATCAACCACGCCGTGCGCTGGGATATATCGGCAAACATATCGTACAACAAGAACAAGATTACGGAGCTATACAACGGCCTCGATGAGTATGAACTCTCTACAACGGGCACAAAGCTTGTTGTTGGACACTCCGTGGGTGAGTTCTACATCAACCGCTATGCTGGCGTCAACCCCGCAAATGGCGATGCTCTGTGGTACACCAAGGATGGCGAGGTGACAACCGAGTTTAACGAGAGCGACAAGGTGATGATTGGCAAGAACTACATCGCACCATGGCAGGGTGGCTTCGGCACAACGCTCTCATGGAATGGTCTCTCATTCTCGGCGCAGTTTGCATGGGTCGGAGACCGCTGGATGATAAACAACGACCGCTTCTTCGAGGAGAGCAACGGCCTATACTCGGCATACAACCAGTCGCGCCGCCTGCTCTACGACCGCTGGAAGCAGCCAGGTGACATTACCGACATACCCCGCTACGGCGTGACACCTCAAATTGACTCACGCTTCTTGGAGGATGCTTCGTTCCTACGCCTTAAGAATGTGATGATAAGCTACAGCCTACCCAGCTGGCTACTCAGCAAGACAAAGTTCTTCACCTCGGTACGCTTCTACATCCAGGCGCAGAACCTACTCACGTTCACACCCTTCACGGGCATAGACCCCGAGTCGTCGAGCAACGCCTACAAGGCGCAGTACCCCATGTCGCGCCAGTATTCACTCGGCATTGACCTAACATTCTAACACCGAACACCATGAGAAAAATTTTATCTATACTTACGGCTTGCATAGCACTAACGGTTATTAGCACTTCGTGCCTTGAGAAGTTCCCCGAGGATGCCATCCCCGCAGACAAGGCTATCAACAACCTCGAGGAGCTCGACCAGGCAGCCATAGGCATGTATGCGCAGTTTAAGTCGAGCGCACTCTATAGTGGCTACCTCACCCTATTGCCCGACATTCAGTGCGACATGGTGCATGCGGTCAATGGCTACACCAATACCTACGGCAACATATGGCGCTGGGATATCCTCTCTACAAACTCGGAGATTACGGCGGTCTACGCATCGCTCTACAACGTCATAGCCTCGGCAAACTTCCTCTTGGAGTATGCTCCCCGCGTGGAGAAGACCCTAACGACAGACGAGCAGTGGAGCCAGTATGAGCAGATATGTGGTGAGGCATACTTCGCCCGCGCCATGGCATACTCGGAGCTTATAAAACTCTACTGCAAGAGCTACGAGAGCGCAGACGAGGCTGAAAGCGAGCTTGGCGTAGTCATCGTTACAAAGTACAACACCGACGAGCCTATGGTGCGCGCATCGCTTGCCAAGTCTTACGACCGCGTAATCAAGGACTTGGAGATGGCGGCAAAGTTGATGGACATAGACGAGAACAACGTTGGCGGCAATATCTACAACGCCACATACTTCAACGAGTATACAGCTTACGCATTGCGTGCGCGCGTGGCACTCTACATGAAGGACTACGAGGCGGCCATCGACTACTCGTCGCGCGTTATCGACAGCGGCTTCTACATCCTTTCGTCGGCCACAACGGAGATTACCTCTGGCATGAGCCACTTTAGTTATATGTGGCAGTATGACGACGCTACTGAGATTATCTGGAAGGTAGGTTTCACACCAACATCCTATGGTGGTGCCCTCGGTCGCGTATTCTTTAACTACGACTACTCTACTATGAAGCCAGACTATGTGCCCTCAGCATGGGTATTGGGCCTCTACGACGATAGCGACCTGCGCTACGGCAACTACTTTTACACCTACACCACAGGCTACAGCCATGGTCTTACATGGCCACTTCTTGTGAAGTACTTTGGCAACATGAACTTCTACAACCAATATATTCTCCACACCTCTATGCCCAAGCCTCTACGCCTTGCCGAGCAGTATCTCATTCGCGCTGAGGCATATGCCGAGGGTCGTGGCAACTACGCACTTGCTGGCGACGACATCGCCACACTACGTGCCGCACGCTACACATCGTATGGTAACAGCGTGGCTATGACCGAGGATAACGCCATGACAATAATCGAAGAGGAGCGCATCAAGGAGCTCTACATGGAGGGCTTCCGCCTTATGGACCTCAAGCGCTGGCATAAGGGCTTCGAGCGCACGCCACAGACCGAGTCGTTGGATAATGGCAGCTCGCTGAAGGTTGAGGCCAACGACGCTCTCTTTGTATGGCCCATACCACAGCACGAGTTGGAGGCACCCGGTGCTAACATCCTACCTAACGAAAGCAACAAATAATCGCAAAACATTGATTATGAAGAGATATACAACACTTAAAACTGCGCTTTTAGCCGTAGGCGCGCTGCTTGTTGCCACCCTTGCGGGTTGTGAGCCCGAGCGCACTACATACGATGGTCCGAACTACATAATGTTCAGCTCGGAGCGCCACGACCTCGGCGTCATGGATAGCGAGGAGTGGTTCGAGATACCTATCACAGCAACACGCACCGCAGATAAAGACCGCAACGTTGGTGTAGAGATAATCGCAGCACGTAGCAATGCGATATATGGTCTGCACTACACCATAGAGTCTACAACCGTCACCATCCCCGCGGGAGAGTTAACGGCCAAGCTACGCATCAAGGGCTATCCCGATGCTATCGGCGTTTCAGACAACCTCGGCATCACTCTTAGCCTCGCAATCGAGGATGAGGACGTATGGGAGGAGTATGGCACAGAGACCGAGGTATACCTCCACAAGTGCTGTCCACTTGACATGAACGCCTTTACGGGCTATGCCGTGGTGACATCGACATGGGCAATGCAGTATATGAACATCGAGTCGATACTCGTCAAGACACACCTCGACGAGACTATGCCCAACACCATAGTCGTTGAGGATATGTACTACGCCGGCTACGACATACGCATCACCCTCCAGAATGAAAACCGCCTCGAACCACTTATCGCGATGTCTGAGCCTCAGGTTATGGGCTCTACGGGCGAGGCCTTTGGCACGATATACGGCAACGGCAAGCTCATGATGATGCAGCCCGCCGACTCTGGCTCGTACTACAGCCCCTGCGAGGGTTTCTTGCTGCAGTACGTAACGGTATACGTCGAGGAGGTAGGCACCGTGGGTAGCTATGCCCACGTCATAGAGTGGATATCGGACGATGAAGCCGAGCGCATCCTTCGCGAGGGCGTATAATGCCATAACATACTGATTCGATGTAAAATAAATAAAAAATAAGCATATATGAAAAGAGTAAATTTTAGAGTTTTCAAGACCTTTGCGCTTATCATAGCAATAGCTTTGGGCGCAGTTGCTTGCAGCAAGGATTCTGTAGCGGAGATTCCAGGAGCGACAACCATTGAGTGTAAGGGCGGCGACAACCCCACCCTCTCGTTCAATGCGGGCGACAGTTGGCAGCTATCCTCAAATGCTAAGTGGTGTACGTTTGTCACCTCAGCGGGTAATATGCAGGAGATGGCAGGAAATGCCGGCTTGCACACCGTGACGCTCAACATTAGCGATGAGGGTAATGGCAACAGTTGGAGCACAGCCACCATCACCATGAAGATGAATGGCCAAAGCGCTGTCATTGCCACCGTTAAGCGCCACCCCAAGGAGCTATACATGAAGCTCAGCGACATCGCCGAGAATCCTCTCAATCCTCAGGTATTCTCGATCGGATATGTAGACTATGCACCCACATACATCGAGGCCAACTTCCGCTATGCGGCAACCGAAATTCCAGAGTGGATAGAGGTTAAGCAGCGATTTACGGACGATGATGGCAACATCACCGACGAGGTTATGGGTTCGATTACTGGCATTCCTGGCGAGCGTAGCTGGGTGATGATGCGCATCGTTAACGACGGCTACCGCGAGCGCTACCCCATCACAGCGGATAGTGGCCACGTCATTAAGTTCTCGGATGAGCAGGGCACAGTAGAGTATGAGTTCCCCATCGTCTTTGCGGGCATGGGTAGCGACGACCTCACATTTATTGGTCCCAGCGAGATAAACTATGGCTGGGAGGTATCGCTCAGCGGCAAGGAGTTCCGCCAGTACAACGAGGATAGCAAATCATTCACTAAGTTTGGCGGCTCGCTCCAATTCGACATCACATCTCTCAATGACGAGTTCGACATCCTCTACATCGAGCAGAAGGTAGATAGAGGCATCTCGTCATACAACATCATCGGCACCACAGCCTACGACAAGACTGACGAATCTAAGAGCTGGATGCACTTCGACAAGGAGACTATGACACTCACCATTGACGAGGGCACAAGCACCCGCTACGGCTTGGTTATGGCACTTCCACGTGGCGCATACAACCGCATACGTGCAAAGATCGAGGAGAACATCTTTGATGTTGACGGTGCTTCGGGCATCGACCTGCCCATCATCAGCGACGACTACCAGAAATATGTAATTATAGAGCTTACCCAGCACGACTTCGCCGAGAAGGGCACCTACGAGGGTATGTATATCTACCACTCGTTGACCACACTCGAGATTCCAGCCTCGACCTACACCGATGCTGCAGTCATGGCGGAGTATGGCGTTGAGGAGGCCTATACGTGCCCCTTTGTCAACTCTGTCGCAGGCAAGAAGCCAGGCATCGTCATCGACCCACGCACCGAGAACTGGACAACCAGCATGAGCGAGGAGGGCATGGCTACTGCCGAGGTCTACCACATGGGCGAGAAACTTAAGATTAGCGAGGACGAGTACTACCTCGGCGAGAATAAGGATGAGAATATGGCACTCTACCTCTGGGGCCCCAAGGCTGGCTGGAAAGGTGAGAATGTATATATTCTCTTCAATGTTGACGGCCAGACTAAGAAGCTCCTCGTGGTGACACCACCCGCAAAGTAATACGCACACACTATGACACGATATTTATTAACCACACTATGTAGCCTTTGTGCGGCATGTGCGCTACTGCTTGTAGGTGGTTGCGACTATCAGGGGGATAGCCTCGCTGCCGACTATGGCTACGTGCAGTTTCACCTTGTAAAGGCTTCGCAGCTTACTGAAGAGGATACGCGTGCCGACAAGCTCGAGTGGCTATCCGACGCTTGCAAGATCAAGGTCGTGATGCAGCTCGACGGCTCTACCATCACCCAGACTCTCTGTGTCGATAGCTACGACAAGGAGAGTGCCGAGTGGGGTCTCTGGAGCGAGAAGCTACGCCTCTTGGCGGGTAGCTACGAGGTCATCGGCTTCTATATCTACGACAACCTCGATAATGAGATTCTTAGTGGCGACAATCAGGGCACCTTCACCGTAGTTCGCAACGGCATGGCCACAAAGACCATAGGCGTGGAGACCGTGAAGCGCGGCATGGTGTCGTTTGCCCTACTCAAGGCCTTCGAGACCACACGCTACAGCTACGAGGGTGATTTTCTGTTTAGCACTATCGCCTCGGCAGACATCACCGTGAAGAATAAGTTTAACAACCGCCAAACCACCTTTAAGGCGCTCCCAGCGAACTACTTCGAGACCTTCGTGGAGGGAACGTTGGATGAGGAGCTATACGACCGCAATGGCCAGTCGGCATATATCATCTGCGGCGCTACGGCATGGCTCGAGGCGGGCAACTACACCATCACCGACTATGTTGTCTACTCCGACCGCAAGGCGCAGTACGAGATAGGTCGCGGCTCTATTGCCGACGCGGAGCAGACATTTACCATCGAGGATAACCTCCACACCCTCGCCATTGTGCCCATCATCTTTACCGAGGAGGCAGCACACATCAAGGACTACAAAGCCCTAAAGGAGATATGGCTTGCCCTCGACGGCCCAAACTGGACCTTCTACGGCGAGGAGTATATGGCAGGCACGAACTGGGACTTCAACAAGGATATCGACATGTGGGGCGACCAGCCAGGTGTAACGCTCGACAACAATGGTCGTGTCGTGGGCCTCAACATCTCGGGCTTCGGCGCTAAGGGCGTTGTGCCCGATGCCATAGGTCAGCTTACCGAGTTGCAAACCCTCTACTTGGGCAACCACAACGAGCTTATCGGTGGCTACGACGCGGGAAGTACGGCACGCATCCAGGCCCTCGACTACATGCACAACGTCGTTAGCCACGACGCACGCGAGGACCTCAGCCCCGAGCTTAAGTTAGCCATAAATAGCGACCCTGCCTTTGCGCCCATCGCAGAGCGTAAACCCCAGCGCAAGGATGTTGCCTTTGGCAACCTAACAAACGGCATCACAGCTATTTCGCGCGCCGTGATGCGCCTAACGAAGCTCGAGCAGCTATTTATCGCTAACTCACCCATCACCGACGACTTCTTCGCAAATGTGGACCCCTCATCACCCTTCTACGCCGAGCGCGAGGAGTGGTCGTGGGCAAACTTCGAGATGCTTACCGACGTCGAGATATACAACTGCGCAAAGCTTACGCGCCTACCCATGGAGATGCTTGCAGGACTACCCAACATCCAGTCGCTCAACATATCGATGAATAGGGGCATCACGGGTGAGCAGCTTAAGGCGGATTGGGAGTCATTCATCGACGGTGCGTCGGGTGGCGTGGTCCAGATTCTCTACATGGGCTACAACAACCTACGCGAGACACCCTCGCACGACTACCTCAAGCGCATGACGAAGCTCGGATACCTCGACTGCACAAACAACCGCTTGGAGACCGTGCACCCCTTTGGTAAGGAGATATCGTTCGCCACTATCTACCTCGACAACAACCGCATCACACGCCTCTACGCTGCCGAGGATGGCTACTTCTGCGGCCTCAGCCAGCTTGAGACGCTATCGTGCGCCAACAACTGCCTAACGGAGCTTCCCGACATCTTCACAGCGCAGTCTGTATATACCGTGCAGTCAGTAGATTTCTCCTCTAACGAGATTTCAGCATTGGAGAATGGCGAGAAGTGGCGCGGCATAAACTCTTCGAGCCTCAACCTTGCAGATAACCGCTTCGAGGAGTTCCCCGCACGCCTAATGAAGTCGGGATCGAAGATTGAGACCCTTATGTTCTCCAGCAATGGCATGCGCACCATTGCCGAGGGAGCACTCACAGGCCCCTACAGCTACTACCTCTCGACTGTCGACCTTAGCTTCAACCGCCTAAAGGAGATACCCTACAACGACTTTAGCGCCTTGAACATGCCCTACCTCTACGGCATCGACCTCTCGAGCAACGCCTTTGAGGCATTCCCCTATGCACCCCTTGGCATCAACACCCTCACGGTGATGAGCATACGCCAGCAGCGCGACGACGCTGGCAATCGCACACTTCGCGAGTGGCCTACAGGACTATATACATGTCCCAAGATGTCGGCATTCTACATCGGCTCGAACGACCTACGCAAGATTGAGGATACCATATCACCCTACATCTTGCTATTCGAGATTAAGGACAACCCCAACATCTCGATAGACCTCTCGAGCGTATGTGCCTACATCGAGATGGGCTACTACATGCTTATCTACGACTCAACACAGGATATTCGCGGTTGCGATGCCCTAAACCTTGACTAACTATGAGAAAGTTATTTACATACATATCTGCGAGCATAGCGCTGCTTATGGTGGCAAGTTGCACCAACGACACCACTAAGATAGATGGCTTCGAGGCAGACACCACATCGATTGAGGCCCTGGCCTCGGGTGGCGAGTATAGCATCGTAATACGCTCGGATAGAGAGTGGACAGCACAGGCCGATGTACCCTGGCTCATGGTATCGCCCGCAAATGGTCGTGGCGAGGTGCGCTGCAAGGTACGCATCGACTCTACCCTTGTTAACGATGCCCGCAACACCAAGATACGCTTTATGTCGGAGGGTTTCATCATGCAGGAGGTAGATGTAAACCAGGAGGGCTATGCCCGCGCCATCACTCCCGACAAGGGCGAGGTAGAGATTGCAGCATCTGCCACACGCGATGCCCGCCACTTCGACATCGACATTAGCACCAACGTGGAGTTTGACGTTGAGGCTGAGTACGAGGGCGAGGAGGGTTGGCTCACGGTGGATGACTACACTCTTACCCTCGACCGCGGAGCACGCCCACGCACCACAACACTCGGCATAGCATGGAAGATGAACCATGCCCCTGAGGAACGCGTGGCCATTTTGCACCTTAAGGCGCGTAATGGCGAGGCACTTGATAGCCCCGCAACCATCGTCGTGCGCCAGACGGCAGCACCCCTCATCGAGGACAACCGCCAGGGTGACTCGTTGGCTGTGGTGGCCATATTCAACAAGCTCGAATGCTGGAGCGAAGGCGCTATATCTACTACCGAGGGTATGCACCGCTGGGAGTGTGTACGCCTTTGGGAGGCAACAGATGCCACCCTACCCGCGAAGGAGGCAGTTGGTCGTGTGCGCGACATAGAGCTTAGCTACTTCGACACTTACGAGGGAATACCCTACGAGATAAAGTACCTCAAATACCTTGAGACAATCTCGCTATTTGGCAACGTGAATACCATGCTTAAGTCTATCGATTTGGGCGAGGAGATATGCACATTGGAGTACCTTAAGGCGTTGCGCGTGGCAGCATTTGGCCTATCCTCTATCCCTGAGAGTTTCAAGAACCTCGGCGACACGCTGGAGGAGCTTGACCTCAACTCCAACAACTTCGACGGCATACCCGCAGTACTTACTGAGGAGAACTTTCCACACCTCAAAACGCTCGATCTCACAGCAAACCGCCGCAACATACTTAGCGACCTACGCAAAGCCGCAGAGGGCGACAAGATAGGCATGCACCACAACACGGCAAAGGATGATGCCTTGGAGCGACTGCTCCTGTGGGAGAACCTCGAGGAGTTATCTCTCTCGTACGACTACTTCGAGGGTGCTATTCCCGACTTTAAGGTTGGTGAAAAGGGGGTTAGAGCATACACCGACGAGGACTTTGTGGAGCGTGGCGACACGCTTGCATGGGCTGTGCAGCGAGGACTACCCCGCGTACTACCCAACATGCGCAGCCTGCGCCTCAACCTCAACTTCTTATCGGGAGAGCTACCCGAGTGGCTACTCTACCACCCACGCCTTATGGAGTGGAGCCCCGAGAACCTAATCTACATACAGCAGGAGGGGGGCGTAGATAGCAATGGCAACCGCGTAGGCTTCTCCAACGAGCCCACATCGCGCGAGTACTACTTCCAGGCATACCCACTTATGCGTGGCAGATATGAATTTAACGACGAAATAGAGGAGTAACATGAGAGGATATATTTCGATACTTGCAGCAGCCACACTCATTGTGGGCTGCGTAAACGAGGAGCTTTCGACACCCGCTATCGAGCATGAGACACCCGCAGTTGTTGTGCCCGAGGGCGCTACGGCGGGCGAAGTAATCATAAAATTTGCTCCCGAGATGGAGGCTATCCTCGACCAGACGATGACACGCTCAGCAGGAGAGGCTACACGCTCGGGCATACCATCAACCGATGAGGTGTTGGACATCCTCGGAGCATACTCCTTCGAGCGCGTATTCCCCGTGGACTCGGCAAACGAGACTCGCACACGCGAGGCAGGACTACACCTATGGTATATAGTGCGTTTCGACGAGGGAGAGGACCTTCAGCAGGCCTTCGAGCGCCTTTCGCAGCTCGGTGAGGTAGACAAATTGCAGTGCAATAGACCCATTGAGCGCGCCTACAATCCCAATAGCACCCCCATGTTCGTAAGTTGCGCCGAGGCTAATAGTCGCGCTACGACACGCGCTGCAGAGTGGCCCTTCAACGACCCCGAAATCTACCGCCAGTGGTGCTACATCAACGATGGCACAGCACCCTTCGCCACGGAGCGTGCGGGAGTATTGGCGGGCTCGGATGCCGGATGTGCCGAGGCGTGGGAACTCTGCACGGGCGATGAGGATATCATCGTGGCAGTTATGGATGAGGCCGTTATGTGGAACCACCCCGACCTTATGGAGAACATCTGGGTGAACGAGGGTGAGGAGCTATACGCGGGCAAGGATGCCGACGGCAACGGCTACATCGACGACCGCTATGGCTACAACTTCGTGCGTAACACCGGTATCACATCGTGGACATCGAACGGCAGCACGGGTCACGGCACACATGTGGCGGGCACAATCGCTGCAGTAAACGACAACGGCATAGGCGTTGCGGGCATCGCTGGTGGTGGAAAGGGCAAGCGTGGCGTGAAGATTATGACCATACAGCTCTTCGACGGCTACAACTCTTGCTCGTTGGCCATGGAGGCACGTGCCATGAAGTATGCGGCAGATAATGGCGCAGTAATCTTGCAGTGCTCATGGGGCTACAACTCCGCAAAGTCGAACATGATAATGGGCTACACCCCAGGTCCTGCAACCGAAGAGGAGTGGGCAGCGACATACCCCCTGGAGAAGGAGGCCTTAGACTACTTCATAAACTATGCGGGCTCACCCAATGGTGTTATCGATGGTGGCCTTGCTATCTTCGCTTCGGGTAACGAGTATGCGGCACAGTCATCATTCCCCGCGGCATACAGCAAGTGCATCTCGGTGGCGGCAGTAGCTGCAGACTACACACCCGCGTCGTATTCCAACTACGGCAGCGAGGTATTGTTGTGCGCACCTGGTGGCGACCTTGAGTACTACGGCACACCAGGCATGGAGGATAACGTCTACGACAGCAACGGCACGCTCATGGAGCAGGGTGCTATCTACTCTACGCTTGTAATAGATGGCGTAGCTGGCTACGGCTACTACGAGGGCACATCTATGGCATGCCCCCACGTCTCGGGCATTGCAGCACTCGGTCTTGCCTACGCCAAGCAGCAGCACCGCCACTTCACAAGCGAGGAATTCCGCGAGTTGATGTACTCGTCGGCACGCGACATTGACGACTACTTCGTGGGCGAAAAGCTATACTACATGCGCCACGAGTCAGCAGGTGCTACACCCATAAAGATGAACCTCGCAGACTATCGCGGTAAGATGGGACGCTTGGCAGATGCTGGAGCGCTACTAAAGGCAATAGATGGCAGCGGTCGCGATATGCGCCTACCCAACATATGCTTGGCACCTGGTGCTACTATCACGCTCAACATTGCCGACTACATCACCGAGGGTGCTAAGAGCGCGGAGGTAGTAAATAGCGACATTGCAACAGCGATACTCGAGGGCAACACACTTACTATCAGCGCAAAGCATGAGGGACAGACATCGCTGATGCTCACAACCGATAGTGGCACTAAGCACTACGCCACAATCACCGTGCGCGAGGGCGCAGATAATGGCTGGCTATAGGCTATGAGGGGCATGTGGCGATATATAGTCGTGGCGTTGGTGCTACTGGTCGTTGAGGCTGAAGCGCAGGAGCGTAAGATACTCTCGCGTGCCGAGCTCGATGCACTGGTAAACCCCACACTCTCGGAGGTGGCCAAAGGGGCTATCATCGCTGAGCCCGCAACACGCAACATGGGCGAGGTGACCGATAGCGAGAGGGTCAACACCTACTTCGTGCTACACAACACCACAACCGAGGCGATAGCGATTAGCGATTTACGCTCATCATGCAGCTGCCTGAAGATCACAACGCCCATAACACGCATTGAGGCGGGAGAGGGCGTGACGCTACGTGCGGAGTTCAACCCCGCGGGGCGCAGTGGAGGATTTTCGATTCCGATACTCCTCTACACACCTCTCGACACGGCACATCCCACACTTCGCCTAACGGTAGAGGGCAGCGTGGTAGCAACAGATGAGTGGTCGCACCTACCCCACAGCATGGGCACACTACGCCTAAGCCGCAAGAGCGTAAGCTTCGATAGCAACACACGCACGGAGCGCATAGTGGTGGTGAACGTGGGCGACAACCCCATCACCCTAAGTGCGAAGCCCACAACCGAGGGAATAGCACTACGCACCTATCCTGAGCAACTTATGCCAAACAAGGAGGGCGAGATAGTGATATCCTACTCCCCCACTGCAGAGCCTACGCTCGACCTTGAGACTGCGATAATAGTTGAGGGATGCGGCCAAGCACGCCCCTCGGAGCGAATGATAAAGATAACAATAAAGCATTAAGATATGAGACTTATTAACAGACTTTGGGCCGTGATGCTCATGGCGGCTACGCTCGCCGTAGTGGGCTGCGAGAAACCGGCACCACAACCCACCGAGAAGCCTATGGCGGTGACATACTCGGCACTCGATGGCGCATGGCAGTTGACCATGTGGCAGGGTACGGAGCTTGCCGAGGATACCTATTTATATATAGAGTTCGACCGCTCATCGCGCCACTACATCATGTGGGACAACATCGACTCGATGTATGCCACCGACACAACGGGCACATTCACCATCACCGAGGAGGAGGATGGCACATACACCCTATCGGGCACCTACGACTATGGCGTGGGCGACTGGAGCAACGACTACCGCGTGGTGCTAACGCATGAGGGCGACCACATGCAGTGGAGAGCGCTGAGTGCAAACCAGACAATGGACTTTGTACGCGTGGAGAGTGTGCCAGAGTTCTAGGTGTTTTGACGAGACGACGAGACGACAACGTTCATAGTGTACACACAGCGAGGAAATTCTTCACTTCCTTCAGAATGACAGAGTATAGTATCCCCACGTTGTCATCCTGAGCATAGCGAAGGATCTCAAGGTCTGAAAGAGAGTCGACTGCTGTGCTGCCCGAGAGATTATTCACTTCGTTAAGAATGACAGTGTCCGTAGCATACAATAGAATACTAACAACATAATAACAAAACAATTATGAAAATTAAGCACCTTGCAGTTGCCCTTGTGGCAGCTGTGGTCGCACTCGCAGGATGGAGTTGCGACAAGGAGCCTGCAAAGACCGCAGACCCCGTCCAGAAGCCTACAATCGGCATCTTGGAGCCAGAGTTCAACGCCGAAAACATGGAGGTTAGCGTGATGATTGCACCCTCAACCGATGCTATAGCATGGTACTGGATGGTAAAGGGTGGCATCGACACCGAGGATGCTATGATGACCAAGGAGGAGGGCGCAGCAGCCAAGAAGATTACGTTTGCCGTTGAGTATGGCATCGAGTACACCATCACGGCCTATGCCGAGAACACGGCTGGTAAGAGCGACATCGCTAAGAAGAAGTTCTGCGCCATGCCCGAGGGCGAGGTGGCTATCACCATTGGTGAGGTGACACTCAACCAGGAGACAATGGAGCTTGAGGCAACTATCTACCCCTCAAAGGCCACTACAACATGGTTTTGGGGCGTTGCATACTCTGAAGAGGAGGCAGCAACAATGGAGTGGACAGCCGTAGAGGGTAATACCGCGCAGGCTATATCATTCCCCTACGAGTGGGCAAAAACGGCTATTTTGCACGCATACGCAATGTGTGGCAACATTGTGAGCGATGTTGTTGTTGCAGAGGCATACTTTACACCCTCAGTGCCCACAATCATCGTATCGAAGCCCCACTTCGACGAGGCTACTATGACCGTTAGCTTCGATGTGACACCATCTGAGGATACACATCACTGGTGGTGGGGTCCCTACGGCGGTGATACATATCCCGATGTACCAGGTGCAAGAACATTCTATGAGGACAACGCGCCTCGCACCGTAAGCTATGAGGTAGAGTATGACACAGAGTATGAGTTTACATTCTGTGCCGAGAACGCCATCAACGAGGGCGAGAAGAAGGCAGTAGACTTCTGCGTAATCTCTCCAGTTGCCGATATCACTATCGAGAACCTCACTGCATACACTCTCGACGCTGTGGTTACCAAGAAGGCACACTGCGTGCGCTATGTTGCGGGTGCGGTACACACATCGGCTTACGACCGCAATATCTTCATCGAGCAGGCTCAAGCATCGCTCAACCCCGACCCAAGCTACCCATTTGCAATCTTCAACTCAGCAACCGAGAGCCGCACATTCTCGGAGCAGGACTTGGTACGCAACTCACGCACCGATAGCAACGAGAATGCTGGTATCATACTTCTTCCAAAGACATCGTACACAATCGCTGTATATGGCGAAGACGGCAATGGTAATTATACTGTTACTACTAAGGAGGTCATAGTTCCCGAGGTAGAGCTTAACGGCACAACAGCCATCAGCGTGGAGGTATCGGAGATTGGCCTCACATCGGCTAAGGCAACCGTAACTACTGAGGTGGGTGCAAAGGTGCTTACTGGCTATATCGACCCAGCATTGGCTAAGGCCGACACCGAGAACCCATTCGACTTCGCAGGTAAGAGCGACGAAGAGATTAAGGCATACATCGCAAGCGCAGTGAAGGGTGTGCCTACAATCTATACCGAGGCCTTCACCTACCAGCTTAGCGACATCTTTGCTATCGACACCGACTATGTGGCATACGCCGTAGCTATCAAGGATGGCAAGGTGGGTGAGGTGGCATACACCACATTCCGCACACTACGCCCATCGCTCACTGGCGAGGCTAAGATTACAGCAGCCGAGATTGAGGCCCAGACATCGCACGAGACACTTACCGTGAAGCTCACAGCCGATAGCAAGGCAACAAAGGTGCGCCTATACGCTGCTCCCGCTTCGGACCACTCGGCATATGCAGACAACCTCGAGTATATCATGGATGCTGACGACTACCAGAACTACCGCGAGGAGTACGACGTGGTGAATGACATAGCGACATGCGTGGTTGACATCTACCACCCCGCTGCTAACTACTACTTGTACGCTTCGGCAGTAGACACTAACGGCCGTGCTGGCGAGATGGTATGCGTATCTACCCTCGCGGGCCTCGATACAGAGTACGTGACCACCATCGAAGAGGTTATCGAGGAGGGCTCGCTCAGCTATAAGGGTACGGGCGACGCTACGCTCCTTGTAGAGGTTATCGAGGTTGTTGATGATCGCATCAGCGCACAGCTCACAGCGACAGCATTTAGCGCAAACGTTGACACCGTATGGTTCATCCGCTACAACGGTAAAACCGAGGAGGCAGAGGCACAGGTGAAGTCATCACTTAAGGAGTATGTTGAGGAGGATGGCAAGATCATCGGCTCATATAAGATTGCCAAGGAGGACTGGGCAGTTAAGTATATCGACGGTGGCAGCTCTTGGGATCCTAAGTACGAGGCATTGCAGTCGTACGACGACCAGTGGGGCGGCGATATCGTTGTGATGGTTATCCTCGACACCGACGGCAAGGTTAAGATTCACAGCTACTATGCCGCTGGCCGCGAGGTGGTGAAGTTGTAGCGAGCAACCTTCTTAAACAGCATAGAGCCTGTCTAACGATGTTAGACAGGCTCTTTGTTGTATAAGAGACTTAAGGGACCTCTCTTTTGACTCTGTAATCGTTCATTCCGAGCGAAGCGTGGGAATCTCTAAATGGAATGAGATTGACCTTCGGTCGGGGTTACATTTTTGTAATCCGCATTTACAATTGCACTAACAATGCTATTATCTGGAATAGGATTACAACACCACCTAAGACAATTGTTACTATTTCAGGTTTAGTGGGACGCCCTACATCTTTAAACATTCTCTCTCTAAAGAGTGTGATTATCATTATTACAGAGAAAACTATCGAGGCTATGAAACTCATAATTAGGCCAAAATTAAAAGAGAGCATATCTACTGAGGCGTCCATCACAAATAGAGCAGGAATCGTAAATAGCGAAACGATAGTATAACTCAAAGTTCCAGATATATATGCGATAAAGCTTCTTTGACGCCTTACCTGATGCCAGATATAGAAGTAGGTAATAGCACTTAGAGCGCATCCAGATAGCACTATTATAACCTCTTTCAATAGTGTCTTGTCAACAGTAAGCGCTATTAGTCCAAAAAATATCCATGATGCAAAAGCGGCACAATTAATAATTGCTATTACAAGGAAGAGGGCTGTGCCCTTTATTGCAGGAGGTATATTAGAATCCTTCTGAAAGTACGTCACATTCTTAGCCGCCTCGACGGGGTTCTCGGCGAAATTCTCACACTCGGTCTCGAAGGTGGGTTTGTCGTCGGTTAATCCACATACCACACCACGGTAGTCACGCTTGCAGTTCTCACACATCATGCAGATGCGTATCTTATCTCTTAGCTCCATATTATAGATGTTTTAGGTTAGATTTTCATACACAGGGCTATATCCTACACAAAGTTAATAATTTTTTCTAAAAAATGCTATACTAACTGTAAATAGGCTAAAGATCCTTGCACTGCTTCTCTACCTCTTTAATCATCTTCTTAACACTCTTTAGCAACACCTTCATCTCCTTATCCTTGCCGCCATCATTGAAATACTCCTCGGCATTGGCCTTTGCCTCGTAGAGGTACTTAAGTGCTGTCTCTGTGTCGTGCTTAAGGTGGAAGTAAATGTTGGCACGGCTAAAGTTTACGCCTGCCAAGGTATCCTTATAAACCTCTCCATAGCCTGTTGTCTCAAGCCACATATCGTAGAGATTCAGCATATCGTCCCAGCGCTCATTGTCGCGGTACATGGTGAACAAGATATTGCATATAGCGTCTATGACCTCAAGATAATACTCATCCCCACCCATAGTGTAGGTCAAACATATAATTGCGAAGTCGAAGCCCAACACATCCATCATCAACTCATCCGCCTTGATTGGATCGAGATGCTCATAGGCCATATATCCGATGACATCGTTATGAAGACTATAGCGCACGAGGGAGTGGCGTAGCGCCATATCGATAACCATATGCTCCTCGTAGTAGAACTCCATAGCCTCCTTCTCGCGGCCCTCGTTGCATAGCCACACAAACTTATGCCACGCCTCAATAGCCTCGGCATTCACCTCAAGGATGCCATTAACAATCTTATCTTGGGACTCGTTGGCAATCTCTGAGTATATCTCTGCGAAGGCTGGGTCTACCTCGTTGGGCTCACCCATTAGTTCGTAGTTCATGTTGTCGAGGTACAACATATGCTCCACCCTCTCACTCTTGGGTTCTATGGGCCATGGTGTCTTCTCGGTCTCTGGTTGGTGCTCTTGTGCCTGTGCGCCACATGCTACAGCAAATATGGCAAATAGTAGTGTAAAGTGTCTCATAGTGGTATTTGATTATTGTTTTTGCTACCACAAAGGTTATAAAAACAAATCGTACAACCAAGCACTTATGACTCGGTTGTACGAAATATGCGATACAATGTATGAAATCGTTAGACAGACTCTGTTGTATAATTTGTCTCTTTATCCATCATTCCGAGGGAGCGCATGTTATACAACTTCTCACAGAAAATGGGGCTGTCCACTTTATTATTGGACAGCCCCATTTCTCCGCCGGTCGTACGGCATTCACAACAAATTAAAATGAGAAGCCCGTTTTAATTAGGGCATAGTGACGATTTGTTGTGGGGTTATAGGTGTAGCCCGCACTAACGGGAATAGTGCAGCAGCCCACCTCGAAATCACGGCTGAACGTGAGAGATAGGTTGGTGACGTTGAAGCCCTTAACGGGAGGGTTAACGGGATCGTAGTCGAGCCAGTACTCGCCATCTACACATACCTGCTTGCCAGCAGTCCAGAAGGGACCAGTCCAGGGCGAAGCACCTGCCACTACCTCTATATCGAAGAGATCCTTGACGGGCTGCTTGTATGCCACCTCAAAGTATGAAGAGAAGGCACGGCGCTTACGTGTGCCATCCTCGTTGTAGAGCCAGTCGCCAGAGTGGAGGAATGTTGTACCCCAGTGGAGGCGCAAGCGGTCGAAGAAGGTGTACTCGATAGTTGCGGTGAGGCTATGATTCTTGTCGTCCAAGAAGTCGTTCTTCCAGAAGTCTGCGCCATTAGCACACCACACGTCGTATACGGTGATAGAGAGATTCTCATAGTCGAAGCCCAAGGTCATATCGAACTCCTGGTACTTACTGATAGTAGAGAAGTTATACCATAGGTCGATATAGAACATACCATAGCCCAAGGTTACGCTGGGCTGGATAGCGGGGTCGAACATATGACCAGTATATGGCTGGTCGTAGCCGCGCCATAGGTAGTTTGAGGCGATGTTTGCACCCGCCTCCCACCAGAATGACCACTCGTCATCCTCGGTGTCGCACTCCTCGGCAGGGAGTACACTGGACTGAGGGTTAGCAACATCTGCTGCAGGCTCAACGGCCATAGCCTGAAAGGCAATCATTGTAGGGGCAAGCAAGAGTAAAAGCTTTCTTGTCATTGTCTTATAAGTTATGTTTAGTAGTAAAAAAAGATTGCTATCAAAGGTCCTATTTCTGCTGCTTGCGGGCGTGATGGCGGCGTTTTAGCATCTTCTGCTGCTTGCGGTAGGCATCAACCTTGCGCCATACTACCCACACCACGATGACCATGAACGACAAGATGATAAAACCGAGCATCCATGGAGAGAGGTTGTCACCCTTGACGCGCGACCACATCTCGAGCATCTTCTCTGTCTGCTCGCCACTGTCGTGCATCATGGCACAACGGTCAATTACCGTCTGGTCGGGGTACATGATGGGGTCTACATATACGCTTGAGGCATTTACCATGTAGCCGTTACCCATGTCGAACTCCAAGGGGTTACCCTCATCATCCCTAAAGAAGTAGCTGAGGTCTACAGCCTCCTCCTGTAGGAGTGCATCACGCTTCGACTGAAGAAGCTCTATCTCGGAGTTATCCAAGCCACACAGAGGACATGACCAAGCCATATCGGCATCGCCCATGGCCTCCGCAACCTCGTCCATAGCAGCAAGCATGGGGTCCATAGCGCGCAACACCTCCTCGGTAGCCACGACACTCACATAGCCCGTAGCATCCATATTGCGCACAGCATTCTCGGGCTTACACATATAGTTGATGAAGTAGCGCGCAGCGCGTGCATTCTTAGCATACTTGGGTATTACCCAACCGTCAAACCACACCACGCTACCCTCCTCGGGAACAACGTAGTCGAGGCTCACGCCCACCTCTGCGGCCTCCTCGATAGCCCATACGGCATCGCCACTCCACATGAGGTTTATCCACGCCTTATTCTGCGTCATCATCTCCTTGCCGAAGTCGGCCTCCCAGCCCGCCACGAGGCGCTTCATGCGCTTGAGGTACTCCTCAACATGGGCGATAGACTCATCCGACGAGTCGAACATAAGCTCCTCAATGGTGGGAACCTTACCCTCAAGGCCACGCTCTATGGCTGCGGCCTCATTCAAAGGAAGGGTCTCATTAGGCTTCAAGATACCATTATCGCGAGCCTCCAACGTCTTGGCATACACCAACATAGGAGAGTAGACATCGCGGAAGGCATCCTTAACCAATATCTTACCCTCAAGGCGCTCGTCGAACATCAAGTCCCACGACATAGCCTCCTCTCGGGTGACATTCTCGGTGTTGAAGAGGATACCCGTAGTACCCCACATATAGCCGACGGCATAGTCGTTGGCGTTGAGTGTGCTATCGGGGGTGATAATGTGGTCGAACTGATCGCGGATATAGGGCGACACACAACCGAGATAGTTCTCTGTGCCTGTCTCCTCGAGGTCTGCCAAGAACTCATCATCCACAATGGGTTGCAAGAGGTTGTTGCGCATCATACGCTCGATGATATACTCCGAAGGACATACAACATCAAAGTCGGCCTCGCCCTTCTCAATCTTTGCGAGCATCACCTCGTTGATGTCAAAGGTCTGGTATATAATCTCCACCTCGCAGCCCGTCTGCTCGTAGTACCACACCTCGAACTCGTCCAAAAGCTCCTCATCGATGTAGTCACCCCAGTTGTAGACCTTAAGGACCTCCTTACGCTCGGGCTCGCCACACGATGTAGCAACGATGCCGAAGCATAGCACAACGGCACATAGGCGCATTATATAGTTAAGTGTTTTCATCGGCGCGAATAGTTTTTAAGCTGTTTTGCCTGCTCCTCAGCGCGCTTTGCCTGGCGGTGAGCACGATAGTTTACAACGAGCAAGAGCAGCAACACCACAACCAAGATGATGGTAGACAATGCACGCAACTCGGGCGTTAGGCCACCCTTGCGGGCATCGGCATAGATGAACGTCGAGAGGGTCTCCAAGCCGTCGGTGCCGTTGGTGAAGATCGTAACGGCAAAGTCGTCGATAGAGAGCGTGAAGGCGAGAATGAAGCCCGAAATCATGCCTGGACGAATCTCGGGGATGATGACACGGCGCATAGCCTGCATGGGCGTAGCACCGAGGTCGAGAGCAGCCTCGTAGATATTGGGGTTCATCTGCATGAGTCGTGGCATGACGCTCAACACAACATAGGGTGTACAGAAGGCGATATGTGCCAATATCACAGTGGTATAGCCCTGCGTGATACCTATCGATACGAAGAGCAAGAAGAGCGAGATACCGGTGATGATATCGGGGTTCAAAATCGGAATGTTGTTCACGAAGTTGATAGCACGACGCTTGCGGTAGCGCAGGTCATTGATACCGATGGCGGCAACAGTACCCAACAGCGTAGATACCGTAGCAGCAACAAGGGCGATAAGGAATGTGTTCTGAATAGCATCCACAAGGCGGTCGGTCACGCCACCCGAGAAGAGCGAAGTGTACAACTCTGCCGAGAAGCCTGTCCAGTTACCCAAGACCTTAGACTCTGTGAACGAGAAGATTGCGATGATGATGATAGGTGCATAGAGCATCATCAACAACAGCGCGATGTATGAGTTAGATAAAAACTTCTTCATGCTACAAGAGACCATCGTTAGCGCCATCCTCATCCGAAGAGCCTGAGAAGAGCGTGGTTATACCAATAATCACAAGCATAATGAACGACAACGCCGCACCATAGTGCCACATACCATTATTGATATTCTCCTGGATGGTGGTACCGAAGAGCTTGATGTTGTTCATAGTGAGCAACTCCGCGATTGCGAATGTCGAGATTGTGGGCATGAAGACCATCATAACGCCGCTTACGATGCCGGGCATCGAGAGCGGGAAGATAACCTTCGTGAAGACCTGACGTGGCGTAGCACCGAGGTCCTCAGCCGCCTCAATCAGCGAGTGATCCATCTTCTGCAAGACGTTGTAGATGGGGTAAATCATAAACGGCAAGAAGTTGTACACCATGCCGAAGATGAGCGCACCCTCACCCAAGGGCAACGTCAAAAAGTCGAAGAGAGCTACCGTAGCCAGCGTACGCACAAGCACGTTTATCCACATCGGCAAGATGAACAACATCACTACGACACGTGCCGTAGATGCCTTCATCTTCGAGAGGATATAGGCTGCAGGATAGCCCAAGAAGATACATATAAGCGTAGTGATCAGCGCAATACCTATCGAATAGATAAACGTATTGATAGCCTCGCGCTGGTGCACGAACTTATCGAAGTTGGAAAACGTGAAGCCACCATCCTCGCCCTGGAATGCGTATAGCATGATGAGCAATAGGGGCGCAACAACAAACACAGCCAAAAAGAGCACATAAGGAAGGCTCCAGCTGCGTCGTCGCGAGAAGAATTTCAACAACTTACCCATAGCGCGCAGTCGTTAGGCGTTCTTAGTATTGAGCGCTGTAACCTTGAGTGCCTGTGGGCGAATCTTGATACCCACCTCATCGAGGTCCTCCCACACGTCACGTGTGTCGACATATAACACATCGTCATCCTCCGTGCGTAGAGTGATATGATAGCGGTCACCCTTGTAGAGGATAAAGCGGATTGTACCCCATGAAGTACCATCATCGGGATCGTCCGTAAGCTCCACATCCGAGAAGCCGAAGGCTACATCTACCTCCGCGCCATTTTCGATGCCCTCAACAGCCTCACACTCGAAGCTCTCACCAAGAATCTCCACGTGTGTAGCGTCGATGAGTTTACCCACAACATGGTTCTCGGTGCGCTCCTTGCGCATAACGTGAATGTCGTTAGGCTTAATCATCATGCCCACCTCTGTACCAGGCTCGAAGCAGTTATAGTCCTGAATCTGAATCTCGTAGCCGTCGGGCGTATCTACAAACATCTCGTAGTGCACACCCTTGAAGATGCACGAGCGCACAGTGCCGTGGAACATCGCCGCCTCGGCATTGCGGATGATATATACATCCTCGGGGCGAACAACGACATCAACGGGAGTATTCTCGCCAAAGCCTGCGTCGATACACTCAAACTTCTTACCCATGAACTCCACTACGCCATCTCGTATCATTGTGGCATTGAGGATGTTACTCTCACCGATAAAGTCGGCAACAAAGGCGTTGCATGGCTCATTGTATATGTCGGTAGGTGTACCCACCTGCTGAATTACACCCTCGTTCATAACGACGATTGTGTCCGAGAGTGTGAGGGCCTCCTCCTGGTCGTGCGTAACGTACACGAAGGTGATACCGAGCGTGCGGTGCATCTCCTTGAGCTCCATCTGCATATCCTTACGCATCTTGAGGTCGAGAGCCGCAAGTGGCTCATCCAGGAGCAACACCTTGGGGCGGTTGACAATAGCACGTGCAATGGCCACGCGCTGCTGCTGACCACCCGAGAGCGACTGCACATCGCGGTGCTCGTAGTCGGTCATGCCCACCATCTTGAGGGCACGCTTCACACGCTGCTCTATCTCCTTCTTATCCACCTTCTTAAGCTTGAGGCCGAAGGCAATATTGTCGTAGACATTGTAATTGGGGAATAGCGCATAACGCTGGAACACGGTATTCACAGGACGCTCGTGTGGCGGGATAGTTGTCATATCCTTGCCGTCGAGGAGTATCTTACCGCTCGATGCGCTATTGAAACCGGCAATAAGTCGCAGAAGTGTTGTCTTACCGCAACCTGAGGGTCCGAGTATGGTTAGGAACTCGCCCTGCTTTACCGTCAAACTAACATCGTTGAGCACCACCTTGTCGGGGAACGACTTTGTGATGTTGCAAATTTCGATGATGTGGTTCGATTTCGTCATTTCAAATTAAAGTGTGTTAACAGTTAATAACCATTGTGTTACGTCTATTTAGGAGTTGCGGCACCGCGCCTTAGTTCTCCGTCATAGCTAACACCCCATCTACACAAGTGTATATTGTGCGCAAATATACAAAAAAAAGCCAAATATTTGGGGAGTGGAGAGGATTTTTTTATGGATTATCCCGAGCATGGCTTTGACGCGCACCAACCAACAAGCCCCCACCTCACCATAACCCACCAAAACCCACAAGAACCCAGATTGCTCAAGAAAACCACCACTACAACCACCTAACACACTGACTATCAACTACTGCGCCATAACTATCTGATTATCAGCACTATGAAAAACTCGCAAAATTCCAACTTATAACTCACTGATTATCAATGCCAATCGAAGCCTATCGCGGAAAAATTTGAGACCTAAAAATTTTGCACTTCGCGCGCATAGTAGTAAATTTGCATATCAAAATTGAGGTGCTAAAAATTGAGGTACTGAGGCGCCGCACAATTTTGCAACAAAGCATTTTTTTCATATCTTTGTCAAGGTTACAACTATGCGTTTGAGGGTAAGACATATCTCGACATACATCGCCTTGGTAGCGGTGGCATTGCTTATTGCAGGGTGCTCGAGTCGTGAGGCTATCGAGAGCATCGAGCGTGCAGAGCGCCTTGTGGAGGAGCAACCCGAGGAGGCGTTGCGCATAATGGAGGGTGTGGCGAGCGACGAGCTACGCACCGAGGAGGACAGGGCACACTACGGCCTTGTCTACAGCGAGGCGTGCTACTACAACTATATCGACGTCGATGTGGACTCTCTCACGCGCCCCATGATGCTCTACTACTTAGAGAGCGACAGCCATGCCAAGCGAGCAAGAGCAATGTTCCAACACGCCGTGGTAGCATACAATGGTGGCAACCATGCCGAGGCTATGGTGGCACTTATGGAGGCAGATAAGTCGTTGGACAAAGTGGCAAACACCAAGCTACGCGGCTCTGTGGAGCGCCTTAAGGGAGATATCTACAGCGAGGGATGCCTCTACACCAATGCCTACGATGCCTATGTTGCTGCGCGCGACTGCTTTGCAGAGCTTGGACTTGAAGAGCATGTCAAGTTCTTGGACTACGACATCGGCGGCACACTAATTCAGCTACGTCGCTTCGACGAGGCTAAGGCACTCCTGGAGGGTGTACTCAGCTATACCGAGACGACTGAGAACGATCGATTTACCTGCGCCGTGACCCACGAACTACTCGATCTTTCGATATACCTTGACGACTACGACATGTGTCGCACGTACGTGGAACTAATTGAGCGCGAGGGAGTATTACTCTATGGTGAACCCCACTATATGTGCGTTAAGGCTATGCTCTTGGCGCATGAGGGAGAGCTTGCCGAGGCATTGGCTCTTGTCGATGCCGCCGAGAGAATGGAGGAGGACGTGGAGTGGGCAGATGTGGAGTATGCGCACTACATCATCCACCGCAATGTGGGCGATGCCGAGAGGGCGCTATACTGGCAGGAGCAGAGCAAGCAAGCGCAAGATGAGCTGATCGTAGCAGTATTGGAGCAGCCCGTGCTCAACCTGCAGGTCGATATGCTACGTGCCGACCTCGAGGCGGAGATGCGTGAGAGGGAGCTTATGCACCAACGCAACGTGACGATATATATCGCCGTGGGCGTAGCCGTCATAATTGTGATTGTAGGCCTAAGCCTCTATGCTCGTCACCGCATACGCCGTAAGAATCGCGAGATAGCAAACTACGTAGAGACGATAGAGAGTTTGCACAACGACATCGAACGCATACCACGCGACATGGCATCATCGATTACGGCATTGTACCGCGACCGCTTCAGCGAGCTAAACGAGCTCTGCGACATATACTACGACCACAGCGGGTCATCGCGACATAAAAGCCTGGTGTTCAACAAGGTATTGGAGACTATCGAGGCCATTAAGGGTGACTCTTCGCGCATAGATGAGCTCTGTGCAATGGTGAATAAATATCGTAACAACGCCATGCAGAGACTAAAGGGCGTGCTACCACGCATCAGCGAGCGCGACTACCGCGTGGCACTATACTCCTTTGCGGGATTCTCCAACCGTGCAATATCGCTATTTATAGATAGCGACCCCGTAGCAGTGTCAAAGATAAAGTATAATATAAAGAGTAAACTTAAGAGTGCAAACATGGCTGATTGCGAACAGCTTATAGCGCTACTATCAGACAAATAAACAAGTAAAGTATGAAAGCATTGAGATATGTATGCTATGGTATTGTGGCCATGATGATAACAGGCTGTAGTGTGAACGATTGTTGTAGTCCCGGCGCACCATGTCCTATCGAACCAGGCACTGGTGACGAAGGAGAAAATCAAGAACCTGGAGGTACTCCCAGCAATCCTGGCATTAAACCGACCATGCCCATAAAGAGGCGTCCTATCGTGCCCTCGCAGAAGCTACCCCGCCCCCGCATTGTGGAGATATACCTTAGCGACGACTCAACACTGGACATTACATTGGCATCGGACGCAGGCATAGCAACCATCACCATCGTAGACCACGACAACAACACAGCACAGGTCTACGTGACTGAGAATAAGCACATAGAGATAGAGAACCTACCCGCTGGAGAGTTCGAGGTATTGGTGGAGACCCACGGCGAGATGGAGAGCTTCCTTATAATTCATAATTAGTCATAGACTAACAATCAGAGCATCATCCTACGCGCGTTTATCACCAAGCAAAAAAAGCAGTCCAAGGACTGCTTTTCTTGTTTATAGCCATTTTTTGAATTTGAAATACCAGAACGTGAGTGCCGAGACAAGCAACATCAGCGCGAGGGCCCATAAGTAGCCATACTCCCAATTAAGCTCGGGCATAAACTTGAAGTTCATACCATACATACTCGCCACAAGCGTCGCGGGCATGAAGACTACAGCCGCCACGGAGAAGATCTTTACTATCTCGTTCTGCTCGATGTTGATAAGACCCAATGCCGCATCCTGGATGTAGTCCAAACGCTGGAAGCTAAAGTCGGCATGGCTGATGAGCGAGTTGACGTCCTTGATCATGAGCTGCAGGCGAGGATAGATATCGTTGGGGAAGCGCTCCGAACGCAAGATAGAGGAGATAACTCGCTGACGGTCAAAGATATTCTCGCGCAACAACATGGTGTTCTCCTGCAACTCGTTGATGCGATACAATACCTCCTTATCAATCTTCGAACCGCTGCTTATATCCTTACTCATCTTAGCAACCTGCTTACCCACCATCTCCACAAGGTCAGCATCGTAGTCGATGCGTACCTCTAAGAGCGAGATAAGGATATGGTAGCCAGTAGAGTAACTACGATAGTTCATCTGCAGACGCTTCTCCGCCTCGCGGAAGGTGCGGAACTCGGCCTGACGCATCGACACGAGCACACCCTCGTTCGATATGATAAACGACACGGGCTCCACGGTGAAGCTATCGCCCTGAGGCACAAAGAAGTTAGAGTTCGAGATGATGGCATTCTCGGTCTCCGAATATTTTGATGTAGACTCAATCTCCTCGACCTGCTGGCGTGTCTGTAGGCTCAACTCCATGAAGTTCTCAACAGCCTTCTGCTCCTTTATCGAGGGGTCTAATAGGTCAATCCAGAGGATGTCGTCGAAGCCGAGCTCGTCGAAGAGGTCGGTGTCGGCGTTGCGGATAATCTTGTTGTATTGCTTAAGATAGATGGTAATCATATCTCCTCCTGTGCAAGTTTTATTCTTTATTATTCAACTCTGCCCCACGGGTGGGCCTTTCGTGTGGGGCTCAATACATAAATGCCCCGCTTGAGTCGGAGGGAAGAAGTCGCGCGACGACGTTGCGTCGTACGGCTTCTTTAGTAGGATCGCGGCTCTATGCGTATGCCCGAATCCCAGAACTTCTTAAGTGCACGATGCTTCTCCTCGTCGAGGATGAAGTCTATATTGCGCGTGAGATATTCATATGCCGTAAGACCATTGTCCTTACCCATATAGGCAGACTCCGTAATAGCCTCCCATGTGTGCTCCACACCAAACGTTAGAGCATGCTGCAACGCGTCGGTCACCTCGTTGGGCACACCCTTGCGTGCCACCCATACAGCAAAGGCGAAGGGTAACTTCGTAGCCTCGCGCCACTCTACCGCGAGGTCATATATATAAGGAAAGCGGCCCTCATAGCCAAAGACCTTGTCGCCGATAAGCAGGAAGGCATCACCCTCCTCAGGCTTTTCCACACGGCTATAGTCACTCATGGCCAACCACTCTGGCTCTATGCGCCACTTATGCTTAGCAAGGTAGCCACACAACTGCACAGATGTGCGCGAATGAGCATCGAGCCATATGCGCTTAACATCGTTGATTGGGTGGTTCGACATCACCGTAACAGTGCGCACGGCACCCACGGCACCTATGCAATAGTCGGTGATGATATGTGCATCGGGGAGTGTTGGAACTACGGCGGCGGGGAGGAGCGCTATGTCGGCCTTACCCTCTATGAAGTTGCGCGCGCAGTCGGCGGGAGGTGCTAACGTAAGTTCGGCACGTAGGTTATCTGCGTGCTTTAGTCCATAGACGAAGGGAATCGTATTGAGATACGACACTGCGGTTATTTTTGGAATGAAATCCATCGTCCATAGCTACTTACCCTTGGTTAGACACTCTTTGTGGTCATTTCTCAACCACAATATCAGTGCAAAGGTAGAAAAAAAATTGTTGTCGGCAAAGAAAATAGAGAAAAAATGCTCGCGGGTGTTGCAGAAAAGAAAAAAAGTGTTACCTTTGCCGGCGAATTAATTATTGCAATATTAATTATAACAAAAAGACGAAAATGAAAAAGGGTATTCATCCAGAGAATTATCGTTTAGTGGCATTCAAGGATATGTCGAATGACCACGTGTTTTTGTGCAGGTCCGCCGTTTCGACAAAAGAGACCATCGAGGTGAACGGCGAAACCTATCCCGTGTATAAGATGGAAATCTCTAACACATCTCACCCTTTCTACACAGGTAAGATGAAGTTGGTAGACACCGCTGGTCGTGTGGATAAGTTTATGAGCCGTTACGCAAAGCGCTACGATAAGAAGAAGTAGTTCAGTGCTACCAGGAAAGGTTAGAGTCGCATCGTTGATGCGGCTCTTATTTTTTTTATGGCAAGGGGGGGTGGGCATCTTCGACATATCCCCAAGAGTTCTCATTGTTTCGCCCCTCCTGTCACTACACACCACCCTACCCTCCCCCTCCAAAAAAATCCACAAAATCGCCTCACCCCGTAGAATTATTTAATTTTTTATAGATAATTTCAAAAAAATTTTATTATCTTTGTCTTACGAAACTAATAATCTACGATACTGACATGACATCACTTGCGAAGTATTTCAATTTAGATGCCGAGGCAAACCTCAAGGGTATCAACCACAAGAACAACATCATAAAGCGAAATATCATCGCCTACATGGCCCTCAATGGCGAGTCTACACTCTCGGAGCTTACACGCGAGTTGCACATCAGCGTGCCTACAATGACTAAGCTCGTGCAGGAGCTCGTTGACGACAGCATCGTCATCGACCTCGGCAAGGTCGAAACTCCTGGTGGCCGCCGTCCCAATGTCTTCGGCTTGGCAAACTCGGCCATCTACTTCGCCGGCATAAACGTGGCGCGAGACCACATGGCATATGTCATCACGGACCTTCAAAACAACATCATCTTGGAGCATACCGACAATAGCTTCGAGCTCGTCGACCGCCCCCAGTGTCTTGAGCGCATATGCCAGAATATCGAGAACTTCATCGCCACATCGGGCGTTGACCGCGAGAAGATATTGGGCGTGGGCGTCTCTATCGTAGGCCGCGTGAACCCCGAGACTGGTCGCTCGTACAAGTACTTCACATCAAGCGAGGAGTCACTTACCGACATTATCTCTGCGCGCATAGGCATACGCGTGATGCTCGAGAACGACACCCGCGCACGCTGCTACGCCGAGTACACCACAGGCAAGGCCAAGAACGAGAGCAACGTCATCTACCTACACATGGGTCGCGGCGTGGCCATCGGCATCGTCATCGACGGCAAGCTCTACTACGGCAAGAATGGCTTTGCTGGCGAGTTTGGACATATCCCCTTCTTCGACAACGAGATCATCTGCGCATGTGGCAAGAAGGGCTGCCTCGAGACCGAGGTGTCGGGTATAGCATTGGAGAATAAGATCGTAGACCTCATCGAGCGTGGTGTAAACACCCACCTTCGTGAGATGTACGACCGCGGTGAGAGCATCCATATCAACGACATCATCGCCGCTGCACGCAACGACGACAACCTCGCCATCGAGCTTATTGAGGAGGCGGGCGAGAAGGTAGGTAAGGCCGTGGCCTTCCTCATCAACACCTTCAACCCTGAGACGGTTATTGTGGGCGGCAACCTCGCCATGGCAGGCGAATACTTGATGCTACCATTGAAGTCGTCGACAAATAAGTACTCACTCAACCTTGTATATAAGGACACCAAGTTCCGCGTATCGAAGATGAGCGATAGCTCTAACGCTTGGGGCGTGGCTATGCTTATCCGCAACAAGGTTATCGGCTTGTAATATGACTATCGCCACAGCACTACCCTCCTGCCGTCTGCGTGCCCTTGAGCCCAGCGACATCGAGCCCATGTACCTCTGGGAGAACGACCCCGAGGTGTGGCGTGTTGGTGGCACCACAGCACCCCTATCCCTCCAGCGCATAGCTCAGTTTGTCGAGGAGCAGAGCTACGACCTCTACGCCACGAAGCAGATGCGCCTAATCATCGAGGTGGAGGGCATCGCCGTGGGCACGCTCGACATTCTCGACTTCGACCCACAACACCTACGCTTCGGCATCGGCATCCTTATCTACGCCCCCGAGGCACGTGGTAAGGGATATGCACATGCCGCTATCGAGGCTATCAAGACATACGCCCGCGACACCCTTGCACTAAAGCAGATTTGGGCAAGCGTAGCGGCAGACAACGAGGCGAGCATAGCTCTATTCGAGGGTTGCGGTTTCGAACTCTGTGGCACACGCAAGGCATGGCTCCGCCGCCACAATGGCTACACCGACCAACTCGAATACCAGTGTATGCTGTAAACTACCCACTGACGACATTTTCCATATTTAGCATAGGTTGCAAGCATTGCTTGCAACCTAACTCTTTATTTATCAGACTATTAGATATGCCATACGCCTAACTTACTGATATTCAACACTATGAAAAACCTATAAAAATCCGTCTCGCAACGTGCTGGGTTTTAGAGCATTAGGCACAGTCATGCGGAAATATTTGACAGCCTAAAATTTGGATAATCTAAACATACTTCCTATATTTGCATTAGTTAAATAGCAGAGAATCAACATTAAAAAATAGGGATTATGAGAGTAAGAACAATTTTCTGTGTATTGCTCATCGCTGTTATGAGCATCGCCTGCAACAAGAAGAACGATGAGACACCAAACGTATTAGGTGGCATTTGCCTACAGGTTGTACATGACATCGAGGCCTACGTTGGCACACCTGGCTCAGGAGAATTCGACTCCGCGGTACTATTCAACTATGATAGCGACCTTCGCCTCACGGACATCGCCCACCTCTACTACGATGACGGAGAGGAGATTTTAGACCCAAAAATCAGCATTAAGTATGGCAATGGCACTGCCACCATCAACTATCTCTACGACGGCGAAACTGGCAGCATAGAGTGTACACTAAACAGCTACGGCGCCATTACCCGCGCCGTCTATGGCAGCGAGGCTGATGGTATGGTGGAGGAGTACACCTATAACAAGGCCAACGAGTTGCAGAAGTATACCGCACGCATTGGTGACATGGAGACAATGACTCTAAACTACGAGTGGAAGAATGGTAGTATATATAGGGTAACGTCGGATATGGTGGACGAGACATATGCATTCACCTACGAATACACCACAGAGGGTAATATCTACAATATCGACATCTTCCACGGCTGCACCTTCCTCTGCCCCTACTTGTGCGAGCTTATCACGGTAAACACAGGCCTCTTTGGCAAGAAAAACCACGGCTTCCTGAAGGCTATCTCCATGGGCGACGAGCAGATGCCCATCTTCGACTATGAATTTAAGTCTAATGGCGAGCTGAAGCACATAATTACAGACGGCGCATACTTGGTCTTCAACGTAGATAAGGAGTAAAGATACTACACATCACACACATGGGGCTATCCTTCGCAGGGTAGCCCTTCTTTAATTATTGTGCGTAATTAGTAATTGGTAATTGGCAATGACACTATACTCTGACCACCAAACAAGACTCGCCATTGCAGGCGTTACGACAAATCAGAGTCCATAAGAGCCACCCCACAAAACAAAAAAAAGATGTCTCAAGGTCCTACCCAAAGACATCTTATATCACATTCATCTCTTCTTTATGCCGTAAACACGTATCCGATATTATAGACTACGAACGTGGCACCCCAGACAAGCATTAGTCACCCCAAGGAATGACAATCTCGTTCTCGAAACCGGGGTCGATACCGATACCACCTGTACCGAACGACGCTGTAAGCATACGGCCCTCGATGACGGTCTCGCGGTTACGCTGGAGGGGAACAACGATACCCGACCATGTACTGATGGGGTTATCAGCGATAATCTCACCTCTATCAGTAATAGTAACATCACCGCGATAGAAGCCAAAGTTAATCTTTACGTTTGTCTGCTTACCATTCACAAAGACATAGTCGTAGCACAACTCAAGCTTACCATCCTCATCTACTCGCGCCTTGCTAACAAAGGTACGTGTTGGCTCGAAGTAGTTAGGACGCTGCTCCTCGACGTTGTAACCCGCAGATACGTACTGCACGTAGGTAACAACAGCCGTAATCTCATCTACCGTAGCGTTATCGTTCTTGAGGTAGTCATCCATATCGGTTGTGATACACTTCAAACGACCCTTAGGACGCTGTAGGTCAATATCGTAGACAATATGGTGGTCACCATCGGCGTAGTAGTAATCAGTAAGGTCAACATTCATCATGTTGGTGAATACGTCCTTATCGTTGTTATCAACTACCTCTATATCAGAGTACAAAATCTTTGTAAGATCATCGGTGATATAGTACCACGACTCGCGAACATCGTCCTGAACATAGTCACACCATACGAGCACCTTGTACTTTGCAGCCTCTACCTTAAACGATGTGATAGCCTGAGGATTAGGATCGTTGACATCTGCAAAGAGCACCTTACGCTCTACAAACTTAGAGCTCGATGATGTCTCACGATATAGGTCGATAATGTAGCGCAAGCATACAGGCTCGGTAAATCGTGTACCCTGAGGCTCAACGTTCTGCGCACGCACCACATACGATGTACCATTCTCGGCATCGCACTCCACAGTTGCGAAGTACTCAGGAGGAGTAAGGTCCACAGAGCAGCGCACGGTAAGCTCAATATTCGCCTCACCGGGATACTCATGGATGGTCTTATCGCAACTCACAAACGCAAGTAGCGACAACATCATCAATGTTATATGTCTAACTGCACGAAACATTACTCTCCAATGGTTTTTGTCTTCTTGTTATTCTTCTTCATGTCGATGCGGTACGAGAAGTCGATACCCAAGCGTGTAGGACCGAAGTAGTGCTTACTCTCCGTACGGAGCAACTTACCATTGTGCACACCCTCGTATACATCGTACACAAGATTCATGTAGCCCACACCGATTGTGAACTCCACCCCCCAATTACCCTTCTTGCCAAGAGGCATAGCGTAGCCGTAGCTCACGCCGACACCCCACAACGCACGGTTGGGATCCTGATAGCGATACTTATCGTTGAGCTGAATGTTGAATCCTGCTACAGGCACATGAACACCAACAAAGTGACCCTTCACGAGTGACTCACCAAACCAGTAACGCAACTCAGGCTGTATAGCGAACACGCGAATCTTACGCGCATCGTTGAAATAGTCGTATGGTGAGTAGTGACCCATCACGTCAAATGAGAGGTAAGGAGTGATTCTAAACTCCATACCGAAGTTAGCGATGAGCGCCGCAGCCTCCACAGCATTAATCTTGAAGTTCATCAAGGGCACACGCACATCCTTGGGCTCTGCCATAGGCTCGGGCTCAGGCATTGGCTCGGGCTCAGGCTCTACAACCTCTGGCTCTGCCACGGGCTCGGGCTCCACAATCTCTGGTAGTGGCTCGGGCTCGGGCTCGACATTGCGCACGGTTACCATAATAAACCAAGCGTTACGCATCTGCGCAAAGTAGCGCTGGTTCAAGATGCTCCATGTCACGCCATTATCGATTCTCTGGATTGCGTTGATACGACCATCCTGATCACGACCCTTCATGTCACGTCCCTTGAGGTCTGACTGATGAAGAATCTCGAGCACCTCACTCTTACGTGCAATAGGCGAAGGATCCGCCTCAATGAGCTCTGCAAGGTGACCCCATGCAATATACTTATCGTTGTGCACCACGATGCTATCGGGCAACTCAAGGTGAGAACGCAAGTACTTATCGAGCGCCATCATACGGGCGTTACTGAGTCGGTGGTTAATCGCTGCGGGACCCTCAGGAGATGCGGTACCGCAAATCTCAACAGAAACGATCTCGAGGATTGGGTCGTTGTTGATTACGTTTACAAGCGAGTCGACCTTATCGAAGAAGAGTGCATTATTGCGATAGTTCTCATCGATTACGGTTGAGTTTACACGGAAGTCCACGCTCACACCATGGCGATCGCTATTCTGCCATGACTCAGCCAAACGGTCGTCCTGTGCAGAGACGCCGAGAGGCAACAACATGGCAACAAGCAGTGTTGCAATGAAAAGTGATATATTCTTCGTTCTACTCATTCTCGTGTGACAAGTTAGTCGCTAAAGTCGATATACTCTCTTTAATTACTGGCTATCAAAACCTTACAAATAGAATTACGCTACATACCGGAGTTCTAAAAATCGTTTAGACCTCAAGATGCAGGGGAAATATCTTGATAGACGATACAAAGATAGAAAAATTATAACAATTCGCAAAGTTTTTCATCAATAATTTCAAACTAAAATTCGTTATCGTTTACAAAAAACCACATCTCGTGATAGCTCTACAATCATCAACATTAATAATGTAGTCTTCTGGAAGCATGCAAAAAGGGTGCCTAACTCATGTTAGACACCCAATAATTTGCTATTTGCAGTGCGCTTAGAGCGTAGACTTGGACTCTACGGCAACCTCACGGCTAACCTTTGACACAAGACCCTGGAGTACATTGCCAGGACCGAGCTCTGTGAACTCCGTAACGCCATCAGCAATCATCTTCTCGGCAATCTGAGTCCAACGTACGGGCGCTGTGAGCTGTGCGATAAGGTTCTTCTTGATAGTCTCTGCATCTGTGTATGGCATAGCGTCAACATTCTGATACACAGGACAAGTAGGAGTCATGAACTCCGCCTCGGCAATAGCCGCCTCGAGCTCCTGACGTGCAGGCTCCATAAGAGGTGAGTGGAAGGCACCACCTACGGGGAGGCGCAATGCGCGACGTGCGCCAGCCTCCTTGAGCTTTACGCATGCCTCATCTACTGCTGCATCAGCGCCAGAAATTACGAGCTGACCGGGGCAGTTGTAGTTTGCAGCAACAACAGTACCCTCAACCGCTGCACATACGTCCTCAATAGTTTTATCGTCCAAACCAAGCACCGCTGCCATGCCACCAGGCTGCTGCTCACAGCACTTCTGCATAGCCATTGCGCGCTTCGAAACGAGCTTCAAACCATCCTCGAATGAGAGTGCACCAGCCACAACCAATGCCGAGAACTCACCCAACGAGTGACCAGCAACAGCATCGGGCTTAACTCCGAGTGCCTTAGCGAGAATCACCGAGTGGAGGAATACTGCGGGCTGTGTAACCTTAGTCTGCTTCAACTCCTCGGGAGTGCCAGCGAACATAATATCTGTAATGCGGAAACCGAGAATCTCATTAGCCTTCTCAAAAAGTTCCTTTGCCTCGGGCACGTTATCATAGATATCCTTGCCCATACCCACGGCCTGTGAACCCTGGCCGGGAAAAACATAAGCGTGCTTCATATCTTCAAGCATTAGTAATTCAAAATTTCGGCGCAAAGGTAGCAAAATTTCGGATATATACTACACTTCTACAACATATTGCAATATTTTACGCCTCAATTAAGATTGATACGCATCGCCAGCGACATGAAGCCATGACCTAACCCTTAAACTTATCGAGAAAGGCGATGAGCGAGGTATCGCTATCGGTGAGTCCAAACTTCTGGCGCAGGCGTGAGCGTGCCACGTTGATGCTACCCACGCTCTGGTGCGTGATGTTCGATATCTCCTTTGTCGATAGGTTCATATGTATAAGCGTACATAGTTTGCGTTCGTTCTTTGTGAGGTTGGGATACTCCTTAAGCAGGTTCTCGAAGAAGGCGTCGTTAGAGCTTGCAAGGGTCTTCTCCACCTCTGCCCAGTGGCTATCGGCACCCGTACTCTTCTGCAAGCGGCGTATGATATGGCGCAGCTCGTTGCGCATCTCACGGTTGTCGGTGATGTTCGCCGCATGGGTTAGCTCCTCCGATAGTTGCACCATGTTGTTCTGCTCCTCGTACTGCTGCAACTGCTGAATCTTGATAATCTCATTCTTGTGACGCAACTCCTGCTCGGCCTTGATGCTATTTAGTCGGCTATTCTTACGCTGCATACGCCAAAGGAGGATGGCAAGCACCGCTATCGCCGCCACGAAGCATATCACCGCCGTGTGGATATTGGTCAACAGATCGTTGTACTCCTCGTTCTGCTGCATCTCGCGCTGATGCTGCTTTAGGCGCTCGTCGGCTTGAGCAAGCTCCATCTCGTTGATAAGCTTCGAGAGGTTCACCACATTCGAGGTGTTGTGCTGACGCGTGTATGTCTCAGCAAATGCCATCAGCGCCTCGTATGCTTCGCGATAGCGCCCCTCATTACAATATATATCCTGCAACAAGAAGTACGAGTGGACATTCTTAGCGTCGAAGTCCTCCTGACCAAGCAGATCGATGGAGTGCTTAAGGTTATCAATGGCTTCGGCCGAATTGCCTACCATAAGATTGTAGAAACCCAAGGCCGAGTAGTAGTATCCCTCCTCCTTGAAGTTTGAGAGTAGTGGCTGCGCACGCTCGAGGTAGTCCGCCGCAACATCTACATGCTCATATGCGAGGGCCTGCATCGAGGCGTTAAGATATATATTAATAAGTAGGTCGCTAAAGTCATACTCCTTGCATAGCGTCTCGGCTAATAACGTGAGGTCTATGGTCTCGTCGAAGGATAGCATATAGTTGAAGCGATTGTTTAACGCACGTACCGTTTGGTGCACCTGTTCCTTACCATCGTAACTATCGGCAACAAGGTAGTTGTACTCCATCGCCAAATCCATATCATTATTATAAAAGTATGTCACTTGCTCCAACACGAGGTACGCTTCACGCTCCGAGGTGACATCACCCAACTCCTTAGCCTCTTTTAGCGCCTGCGTACTATAACTAAAGGCGTTGTGGTAGTCGCCATTGCGCAGGTAGATGCGACCTAACAAGGCCTTTGTGCGCGTCAGACATGGCTCGTTTCCCAACTCCTCGTAGACACGTGCCGACTGTAAGCGGTATTCGAGTGCGTCACTATAGCGATGTAGCGTAGTCTCTGCATACTCAGCCATAAAGTCGTAGACCATTGCCACCTCGAGGCTTACGGCAAGCGAGTCAATATCATTTACCACACGCTCGGCATACTGGTGCGCAGAGTCGCGATTTGTCGAGCGCAACAACTCGAAGCGCTCAAAGTCGCTACGCTGCTGACGCGACGCAAATGGCTGTGCCTGAACCCCATCTATAGAGACAATAAAAAGCGCCACCGCCACAAAAACTACCGATATGCAACGACCCAATTTTTTGTTATGTTGGCTAAAGTTCATATTATTAGCTAATTAAATATTTTTGTAATACAAATGTAATACATTTTTTTTGAAATGTTATAATAAACTAACAGATATTTTTACACACTTTTTAATGTTTTGGAGTAATTTTGTGTACAGAAAACCTAAAACGACAACTTTAACCTATAGACATCTATGAAAAGAGCACTACTTTGTTTAATGGCACTCGCAACATTGGTTGCATGTGATAAGAAAGAGGTAAACCCCGAACCCAAGCCCGAGCCTAAGCCCGAGAAGAATGGCATTAATATCATGGTAGACCAGGAGCGTTTGACTGCATACCAAGTTATATATAGTATATATCCTGAGGATAAGGATGCATACTTCTACTGCGATGTTATGTCAAAGACACGCTTCGAGACCGCTAACCTCGACGAGGTAAAGGCTGAGTTCGACACCGCACTTCGCAACTACGCTCAGATGACCGAGTCAACATACGAGGAGGTGTGCGAGCAGATGCTCTTCAAGGGTGACCAGGTGGAGTTCCTCAGCAACGCTGGCTACCGCGAGAACACCGACTTCGTTATCTACGCATTCTACTGGGATGAGAACACAGGCGTAGAGGAGTTCTTCTCGACAGAGTTCCGCACTCCCGCGCATGTAGATTCTACAGAGAATGTAGCAATCGAGTTCTCGGGTGTTGATCCATACGAGATGACCGTGACATGCACCCCTACTACTGGCGTTGAGGAGTACTACTACTATTTCGCTGAGACATCGAAGGTAGAGGCTATGCTTGCCGAGCTCGAGGATAAGAACGCATATATGTCTTACCAGGCTATGAACATGGGCATCAAGTATACTGGCGAGCAGACATTGTCGCAGAAGGGTCTCAAGCCCGAGACATCATATACAGCGCTCATTATGCTTATCGACAAGAGTGGCAACCGCGCACAGACTTCAGCCGCACAGACCACTGAGGCTGTACAGCAGAACGCACGCGTAGAGTCTGAGTTGTTCGAGACATTGCTTGGCGAGTGGACAGGCGTTCAGACTGTTTCTGACGGCTACGCTGAGCCTATGGTGCATGAGTTCAGCGTAAATATCGTAGCGAGCGTTGAGGATTACGACTACGACTACCGAGCAAACAACCAGCTCGTGGCATTGGTGGATGGCTGGTGCAACGTGGGCTACTACAGCGTTACAGACCTTGTGGAGTACGAGATTGAGGATCCAGAGTTGAAGTGGGGTCCCAAGTGGACACTCGACATCGCTGAGGGCGACGTAGTGACTATCGACGGCTATGCACGCTACTCTGTTGTAGGCTGGATGTTCTTTGGCGACTGCTTCATGCTTAGCGCCGACTACGCATCGCAGAGCGTAACCGTAGACACCACAATGAGTGTGACCGTATCCGAAGATGGCAATACCTTGACTATCGCATCACCCGTTGCTAACTGCTACCCCTCTATGGTCTACAACTTCGAGGGCTTCGGCTGGATGGCCTACTACTACGGAGCATCAGAGATTGTCCTTACTCGCAAGTAGTAAATCCACGACGATACATTAATTAGCAAATTGACTAAAACTAAAATACCTTAAAACTATGAAAAAACTTGCTTTACTTTGCATGGCAGCCCTTGGCCTAAGCCTTATGAGCTGCGAGTCAGACCCCAAGACTGAGAACAAGCCCGCGGAAGAGGCTCAGCCTACCATTGCACTTGAGAAGAGCGCAGAGAATGTTGACTACGTAAAATTCACCGTTACAACAACCAACGCTACTGAGGCACGCTACATGGTGCTTGAGGATGGCGCAGATGCCCCCACATTGGATGCTATCATGACTGAGGGTGTTGTTGTAGAGCTTACAGATGGTAAAGCAGAGGTTAAGGCCGAGGATCTTGAGGCCGAGACCGACTATATGGTTGTTGCAGCAGCTAAGAACGTAACAAAGGTTGCTGGCTCGAACACTCTCTACGTTACAACTACTGCACAGGCGCAGGTAGAGCTAACTGCAGAGATCGTACAGGTGGCTCACACCTCTATCAACTTCCGCTTCACTGCCGAGAACGCCGAGAAGGTTGCCTACCTCGTGCAGAACGCTTCTAAGGAGGTTCCCGAGGCATCGGAGGTTATCCGCAAGGGTGACGAGCTCGACCCAGAGGCAAAGGAGGCTGTGGAGGTTACTGACCTCGACCCTGTTAAGGATTACGTTTTGTTGGTTGCAGCTGAGGGTGCTGGCCAGACTACAATGGTTGAGTTGGCATTCACCACTAAGGACGACCCCGCAAACGTCATTGAGCACAACTACACACGCGTTCGTGGCTCAAAGTATGGCTCAAACTACTACCTCATGTTCTCTTACGAGGATGCTAACGAGGCTGATAACTTCGCATACAACGACAAGACTTTGTGTCTCGACTTCTACGGCGACCCCGATAAGGACTACCTTCCCGCAGGTACTTACGAGGTTAAGGAGTCTACAGAGTGGCCCTGCTTGAGCAATATGCGCTACTCTACTTATGGCTACGACAATGGCGTACAGCTTAAGAGCGGTGTTGCCAACGTCTCTATCGACCCCGATACTAAGGCCTACACATTCGAGATGAGCCTCCAGCTTAAGGATGGCCGCAGCTTGGTTGCTACCTACACTGGTGACGTGGACAACATGCCCGTTATCGACATCGTGACTATCGCTACTACTTGCACTACAGCATCTGCTACTACCTCTGATAGCGGCAAGACATGGGCCTTGACCATGGCTGACACAGAGGGCAACAAGGCTTTCTTCAACCTCACTAACGCATTCGACGCTCCCTACATCGCTAAGAACACTTACACTATCAGCACATCTGCTGAGGAGTTCCGCGCAAAGCGCAAGGCTGCTGAGATGGGTCAGTTCGACAGTGCATCATCATACTTCGAGGTTGCAGGCGTTGAGGGCCAGCACAAGTTCGCTAAGGGTACTTTGAACGTTGATATCGACTGGACAAACCAGAAGTACTTGATGACCTTCTACGGCGAGTTGGAGAATGGCTACGTTATCGAGCTTCAGTACAATGACGCAATCCAGGGCGTATCATTGGAGCAGTCGGAGCAGATTATCTCTGTTGAGATGGATGTTGCTACAGCAAAGTCTTACGATCCTACAAACTACTACTTGACATTCACAAAGAGTGAGGATGGCGTTGAGAAGTATCGTCTCGTACTCGACGCATACTGCCCATCTATGGCATACCTCCCCGCAGGTACTTACTCTACTAAGGAGGCTACAAACGGTTGCCGTCTCGATGGCGAGACCTCTACACTCTACATTACAGGCGAGGGTCAGTACTACGCAAAGGAGGCACGCGCAGAGGTATTCACAGACATGGCTAACAAGACCTACACATTCAACATGTCATTCCAGATTGAGGATGGTCGTACCTTCGCATTCTCTTACATCGGTAAGGTTGACGGCATGGAGATCGTAGACTCTGAGATTGATGCTGACGCTATCGTGTGGGCGACATACTCTACAAAGCGCTGGTATAGCGACAACTGGGAGCTTGTGGTTACAAGCGAGGACGAGGCACACTCATTGGTATTCGACCTCCGCGTAGGCGATTCAAGTGCTACATACCTCCTTCCTGGTGTATATGAGCTTAATGCTGACGAGGCACAGTATATCGATGGCAGCTACTCTATGTACAACAAGAACAAGAACGTATTCAAGGAGGCTATCTTGAGCGTTATGTACGATGAGGGTAGTGGCCAGCACACTATCATGTTCGACGCTACTATCAACGATGGTAGCAACTTCACAGGTAACTACCAGGGCGTGCTTGGCTCACACCAATAGCCGGCAGAGTATCCAAAACCCTACACACGACAAATTCTCATGAAAAATATTTGGTTAATAATGTGTGCGGCTCTAACTCTTACACTCTTTGCGGGGTGTAAGAGCGACGAGCCAGTTGTAGAGCAGCCCAAGGGCGACACTACATTGACTCTCGATGCTAAGAGCATTGACGTGACAGCCGAGGGTGGCCACTTCGAGGTTAACTACACCCTTGAGAACCCCGTTGCAGGTGCTGAGCTCAAGGTTAGCTCAGAGAAGGATTGGGTCTACAACATCGACACAAGCGTTGATGGTGTTATCTCCTTCGACGTTGCTACAAGCTATGACCAGGAGGCCCGCAACTGCCGCTTGGAACTGATCTATCCAGGTGTCTACCCAAACCCTACCCTCACCGTGAAGCAGACAGTGGGAAAGGAGCACTCTATAAAGCTCGAACTTGTAAATGCTGCGGCTACTACCATCACTATGAACGTAGTGCCCGAGGACAAGAACATGCCATACATCTTTATCCTTGGTACTGGTAAGTACTTCGAGGAGAATGGTGGCGAGCTCATGTACAGCGATGAGGCTTTGTGGGCAAGCGATTTGGAGATCTTCGAGAGCTTTGGTGGTGCCTTTGGTGGCGATGCCTCTACTGGTGCAGCAGCCTTCATGTATAGCGGCGATATGATGGGTCACCAGTTCACAGGTGTTACGCCCAACACTACGTACGTTGCATACGCCTACGGCTTCGACAACGAGACGCTCACACCCTTGACCGAGATCTCTCGTCTCAAAATCACTACTACGGCTGTTAGCGACTACACTCTCCACTTCGACTTCAATGTCGAGGTAGATGGCCCCAATGTCACTATCGACCTTGCACCTCAGGGCTACGACGGTTACTACTACTATGGTGTATTCTGGGCTAAGGATGTAGCGGGTGCTTCGGATGAGGAGTTGCGCAGCTACTGCGAGCAGACATGGGAGAACGACAAGGCATACTACTCATCATTCTTCGACACCCCAGAGCAGGGCTTGCACTTCATCTTCAACGAACTTGCCTTCCGCGGTGCACAGCACCTCGAAGTGGAGCTCGACGCCAACACCGAGTTTATCCTCTGGGCATTCGGCATGGATGACGAGGCGTTGATGAACACCACTCCCGAGTTCTACACCTTCAAGACTGGTAACGTGAAGGCTTCTGAGAATACCTTTGTGCTCTCTGTTCCCGAGCTCTATCCACGTAAGGCGACAGTTAAGGTCGAGACATCGAACAACGACTCATACGTTGCAGCTCTTGTTGCTGGCGACCGCTTCGAGGGCAACAGCGACGCCGAGATTATGGAGTATATCCTCACAAACTTCAGCGTGCAGTACCTCAACGGCACTATGAGCGACACAGCATCTGGCCTTGTGCCATCTACAGAGTATGAGTTGTTGGTATTTGGTGCTCAGGCAGGCGCTGCTACTACAGGTCTCAGCCGCTTGAAGTTCACAACCAAAGCGGTTGTCTACGCAGACCTCGACTTCTCGCTCACTATCGGTAACTACTACAATGGTAGCGACCTCGTGGCATTGGATCCCGACTATGCTGGCTTCGAGGATACTGTTATCGTGCCTATCACAGCGAACGTAGACCCTGAGGCTGTAGCCTTCTACTTCAACGCTATGAACGCTCTCGACTTCCCCTACTACGAGTATGAGGCAATTATCGAGGGTCTTCAGGCAGATGGCGCAGTTGAAGAGACAACTTCGTACTACGCATTTGAGTTCGACACTGCTTACACCTTCTTTGGTGTAGCCGAAGATAAGGACGGCAATTTCACCGAGGTGTGGTCATCTAAAGATACTACTTTCAAGCGCGAGAACTGCTCTCCTATCGAGGAGTTCCTTGCAGCGCCCACCGCTATGGGCACACGCAAGGCCGCAAAGGCTGCGCATGGTCGCCTTAGCGTAGAGTAATATTATAAGGTATATTTTAGTTGGGTGCCGGCCTATGGGTCGGCACTTTTTTGCTTTGTAATGCCTTGAAACTCTCTATCTCCCTTAGCTCACAACATCATTTCTGAGCTAAAAAGTTGCACGGCAGAATTATTTTTTATATCTTTGTCTAAATATTTACTACAACCCCCTTCGTAAATTACGATTCAGAGACAATAATTAATCACAACTTAAAAATTTTACGACTATGAATTTCATGAAGCTTTTTGATTTTGCTGCATTGAAGAATGTAAACTGGGCAAAGCCAGCATTGGAGACTAAGAACGTGTTTACTTGGATTAGCCTTGGTATGATCTCTCTCATGCTTTTGTTTGTATTCTTCCCTTGGTTTGGTGCTTACAACGAGTTTACTGATGATGGCGCATTCCGCCTCGGCATCACTCTTTGGAATGGTATCCTCGGCTTCCTCTTTGCAGGTGCAGCATTGGTTGGTTGGCTCTACAAGCAGCCCGCAATCGTATTCTGGGCATCTGTAACTGCTATGCTCTTGGGTTTCATCGGCATGTTTGGCTATACAGCACTCACAGATAATGGTATTACTTTGAGCGCAGCTGAGGTTGAGGTTATGGTTGAGGGCTTTAGAGGCAGAATTGAGACTACACATATCGGTGCTGTTCTCTTCTTCTTGGCATCTTTGGGCAGTTCAGTTGTTGCATGCCTCTACGCAGTATTGCCTAAGAAGGCTGAGTAACACTCGCGTCAATGCCTTATGTTTAAGACACCCTTCCGGGTGTCTTTTTTTTATACCCACTTCAGCGGAATTTTATTTAATAGGGAGTTTAAGGAGTTTAGGGAATTTAGGGAGGATAAGGATATTCACTAATTTCACTAATTTCACTAATTTCTCTAAATT
>JAFYWG010000057.1 GCA_017558115.1 Alistipes sp. | reverse complement strand
GATATGCTCTATACCATAGGTCTTATCGTCTTGGTGTCGGGTGCTATCACAGGCCTCTGGGGCGTTATCCTCGCCGCTATGCAGAACGACATTAAGCGTTTGTTGGCATACTCAAGTATCGAGAACGTGGGTGTCATCCTTATCGGCCTCGGCATTGCTGCTGTGGGCTATGCTTCGGGTGACGACATCGTAGGTCCCCTTGTAGGTATGTGCGGTATGTGTGGTGCCTTGTTGCACATGGTAAACCACTCGCTTTTTAAGACCATGCTCTTCTTCAGCGCTGGTAACATCTACTCGAAGATGCACACAACGGCAATGAATCAGATGGGTGGCTTGGCAAAGCATATGCCTATCACGGCTATCGTCATGCTCTTTGCTACGGTGGCCATCTGTGCGCTGCCCCCGCTCAATGGCTTCGTGTCAGAGTTGCTTATCTATATAGGTATGTTCAATGGCGTAAGCAGCGCTGACGAGGTGCTATACGCAGTTACTGGCATCGTCGTACTCTCGCTCATTGGTGGCTTGGTGGTTTTGGCCTTCTCGAAGCTCTATAGCATCGTCTTCCTTGGCTCGCCACGCTCACACCATGTCGCAGAGTGCACCGAGGTGGACAACCAGCGCATCGTAGCTGTATGCATCCCCGCGGCATTCATCCTTATCATCGGCCTTGCACCCCAGTATGTCATCTTGCCCATTGCACAGGTGGCTCAGGAGGTAACAAATAGCGACTACGCAATTGCCGTTAACGAGTTTGCTCCAACGCTCCAGTCGTTGAGCTATGTGAGCATCGCCTTCATCGCTGTTGTGGCGCTTATCTACTGTTTGAAATACCTCGCACAACGCAACCGCGCTATCGAGCAGGGTCCAACATGGGGTTGCGGCTTCACAGCTACAAACACACGTATGCAGTACACTGGTGAGTCGTTCTCGGAGGGCTTGGAGAATATCGGTAAGCCCTTGATGAAGAACACTGTAGATGGTCGCGCTGTGGATAAGGGCGAGATCTTCCCCATGCCTCACCGCTACAACATTGGCCACAAGGATAAGATCGATACGCTGCTGGGCCGCTGGTGGGTGCAGCTCATGCACCGCATTAACATTTATGTTATGCGTCTTCGTACCGGTAGGGTGAATAGCTACATCACGTTTGCCCTCTTGTTCTTCGTGGTGGTGCTCATCCTCACACTCTTTGGTGTCCTCTAACCCCAAATATTGATTGCTATGTTGATAAAACTACTTAATACATTGTTGATGGTTGTCGTAGCACTCTCTATTACGGGTGTTATCAACCGTACGCGTGCGGTGCTTGCAGGTCGTCGTGGTACACGCTTCTTGCAGCATATCTACAACGTGCGCCTACTCCTACGCAAGGGTGCTGTCTACTCTCCAACTACCACGGCGCTCTTCCGCATCGCACCATGTGTCTATCTTGGTGCTGCGATTATGGCATTTTTGTTTATCCCTGTTGCTGACCTCGAGCCCTTGTTCTCGTTCCACGGCGACATCATCTTGGTGGCATACCTCTTGGCATTCTCGCGCTTTGCGCTTATCCTCGCGGCTATGGACACTGGTAGCTCTTTCGAGGGTATGGGTGCTGCGCGTGAGGCACTCTATGGCGCATTGGTCGAGCCTGCGTTGATGATGGGTCTCGCTACGTTGGCACTCTTTTGTGGCGACTCGTCGTTTGCCGCTATCTTCTCACATGGTCAGGTAGTGGATGTAAACTTCACCGTAGTGTTGCTCCTTGTGGCCTACATCTTCGTGATGATAATGTTTATCGAGGGTGGCCGTGTGCCCGTGGATGACCCCAAGACCCACCTCGAGCTTACGATGATTCACGAGGTTATGTGCCTCGACTACTCGGGTGTTGATTTGGCCATGATTCAGATTGCAGGCTGGCTCAAGAACTCAATCTTTGCTGTTATCGCGGCAAATGCCGTCTCGGCAGTATTCTGCTTCCATTGGGAGTTCGCTGCCCCCTTGGCCATCCTCGGTGCTGGTCTCTCGGTAGGTATCGTAGAGTCGTTGCGTGCGCGTAACAAGCTCTCACGCAATACCACCTACATCCTCACCATTTCGGCACTCTCGGCATTGGTGCTTCTTGTCGGTTTCCTCCTCATCCAGGATATTAACATATAGTAAGCTATGATACTATCACTCATTATATTATACATTCTGTCGCTCATCTACCTGTCGATGGCCGATAGATTCCGCTCGCACACCATGATTCTCGCATTGCAGGGTCTCCTGTTATTCGGTCTTGCCATGGCGCGCATGCACGCATTCCACCCCGTAGAGATGGGCTTCATCGTTGTCGAGACTTTGGTATTCAAGGCTATCGTCATCCCCATTATCCTCTTGCACGTCATCCGCAAGACAAAGATCAACCGCATCACAAGCTCGTCTACACAGTTTGGCTCGTTGATGATGTCCATCGCGGCACTCGTTGCAAGCTGCACCATCACATACTACATGCAGGATACCGATTCGAACATCATCTCGTTTGGCGTGGCACTCTATGCCTTGCTCTCGGGACTTATCCTCATTGTGATGCGTAAGCGTGTCTTTGCCCACTTGGTAGGCTTCCTCGTGATTGAGAATGGTGTCTTCTTGTTCTCGATGGCTATTGGTGTGGAGCTCCCCATGCTTATCAACCTCGCTATTATGCTCGATATCTTGATCTCGATTCTTGTGCTCGGCATGTTCTTGCAGCGCATGGATAACGACATGAACACAGATGAGAGCGATGCACTAACCTCTATTAAAGACTAACGCCCATGCTTACATATCTAATTATATCGGTTGTTCTTGCGGTGTTGCCCCTCGTTGTGCGCACCGAGCGCATGACAAACTTCATCGCTGCGCTCTTCTTCCTCGTGCAGGTGGCAGGCATAGCCCTCGTTATGGTATACGATAGGGTAGATAGCGTTATGCTCTCTATCTTCCGTGCCGACAGCATGGCGTTGCTCTTCCACGCACTTATGACTGTGGTGTTGGGCTTCTCGCTCCTCCACTCATCGTCATACCTCAAGGCTGAAAACGTATCTACACGCTCCTACAAGACATATTATACACTCCTAATGCTCCTTGCCGTGGCCATTACGTGTGTCTACTACTCGGACAATATCGCCATGACATGGGTATTCCTCGAGGCTACTACAATCTGCTCAGCAGGTATCATCTACCACCGCGAGTTCAAGGAGTCGTTGGAGGCAACATGGAAGTATGTCTTTGTCTGCTCAACAGGTATCGCCATGGCATACCTTGGTATCATGCTCTTGGCTACGGTGGCTACACATGGCGCCTTGGACTACGCATCGTTGAAGGAGGCTATCGTTGAGGGCGATCCCCTCTACCTCAAGGTCGCATTCTTGCTTATGGTTGTGGGCTACAGCTGTAAGATGGAGATATTCCCCCTCTACACCGTGGGTATCGATGCTAACTATGCTGCTCCCGCCCCCGCCTCGGCGTTTATCTCTACGGCGCTTGTTAACGCAGGCTTCGTATCCATCATGCGCATCTACACGCTCTATGCTCAGTCGGAGGTATTCGAGTGGGCGCGCCACGTCTTGATACTTATCGGCGTGTTGTCGTTGGCTGTGGGTGCTATGTTCTTGCGCCGCACGAACAACTACAAACGCTTCCTATCGTACTCTACAGTGGAGAATATGGGTATCGTGGCTATAGGCCTCGGTATCGGAGGCGTTGCGCTCTGGGCAGCGGTGTTCCATGTCGTATGCCACACCTTCGTTAAGAGCTCTATGTTCTACCATGTTGGCATCATGCGCCATGTCTACGACAGCTACAGCATCAACCGCATCGGTAACTACATAAACATCAACCGCATCGGTGCTATAGGCTTTGTCGTTGGCACACTTGTGCTCTTGGCATTCCCACCCTCACCACTCTTTATCTCTGAGGTGAGCATCTTCTCGGCTATTGTCGTTGAGGGTCAGTGGTGGTTGCTTGTTGTGATGCTCGTGTTGATGTGCGTGGTGCTCTACTCAATATGGTCGCGCTCGTTGCGCCTTAACTACCACTCAAATCAGGATGAGTTGCACCTCTCGGCTGTAAACCGTCGTTTGTCGTATATCGCATCGTTGCCATTGGTGTTGGCCATTGTGTTTGGCCTCTGGCAGCCCAAGCAGCTAAACGACGCTATCTATAGCATCATCTCGGATGGCGTTGAGGTATCGGCAGAGATCGCCATCGACGAGGTGGAGGTTGTTGTCGATGTGGAGGACACTGAGGCAATAACAGGTGCTACCATCGAGGAGAGTGAGACCGCCAGCGAGGAGGCTGAGCTCGCCGACGTGGAGAGCGAAGAAGATGTTGTCAATGATGAAAACGAAGATTAGCTATGGAGATGTTTTATAGAACCAATAATACAGCCTCGGCGGTAGCTATTGCCGACATCCCCGTTGTGGATTACGAGGCTCTATATAACGACCTTAAGGAGCGTATGACCGACGCCCGATACCATGTTGCGCACTACTTCGCAACGGAGTATGAGTCGGGTCTTAAGTTCTACATGATACTCCTCGACGATGAGGCGGGTGAGGTGCTCATCACCTCGTTCGTGCCCGACTACTACGCCGAGGGCCTTGCATCGCTCACAGCGGTGCACCAGCAGTTCCACCCCTTCGAGCGTGAGATATCTGAGCTCTACGCGGTGCCCTTCGATGGTCACCCATGGCTCAAGCCTTTGCGCTTTTCGTTCGATCGTCGCGACAGGGAGTCGACAATGGAGAGCTATCCCTTCTACACTATCGAGGGTGAGGAGCTTCACGAGGTTAACGTAGGTCCTATCCACGCGGGTATCATCGAGCCAGGTGCCTTCCGCTTCATCTGCGATGGTGAGCAGGTGCTCCACCTCGAGATAGCCTTGGGCTATCAGCATCGTGGCGTGGAGAGCGAGATGGTGCGCAACGACAACCGCTTGCGCCAGACGCTCATCGCAGAGTCGATTGCGGGAGATACGGCAGTAGGTCATGCTACGGCATATGCTGAGATTATAGAGAAACTTGTAGGTACAAATATCGGCGACGACCTAAAGCGTGAGCGCCTTGTGGCTATCGAGCTCGAGCGTATCGCTATGCACCTTGCCGATACTGGAGCTTTGGCCACAGACATCGGCTTCCAGCTCTACCAGGTGGCATGCGAGGCATTGCGTACCGTGGTTATCAACACTACGCAGGCGTGGTGTGGCAATCGCTTTGGCAAGAGCATGATTCGTCCATGTGGCTCAAACTTCCCACTTACCGAGCAGAAGATTGCTACCATACGCAAGAACATCGCCGATGTGCGCCGCCGCTACAACGAGGTGCGCGAGGATATCCTCGATGCGCAGACCCTGCTTGTGCGTTTCGAGCAGTGCGGCCTTGTCTCTACCAAGGAGATGACAACGATAGGTGGCGTAGGTCAGGCGGCACGTGCCAGTGGCCTAAAGCGCGATATTCGTGCTACACACCCCTCGGGCTTCTATGCTGGTGAGTTCACCCACGAGCCTATATTGCGTACTGATGGCGACGTTATGTCGCGCCTTGCAACACGCATGGACGAGGTGTTGCAGAGTGCCGACTACATCGAGCGTGTGCTTGCTGATTACGCACCCTCGAAGCATATCGCGGCACCCGACTACACCGCACCCCTCAAGGTTGATGCGCTATCGTTCTCGCTTGTCGAGGGCTGGCGCGGTGAGATATGCCACGTGGCACTCACAGATTGTGAGGGTAGCATCGCGAAGTATAAGGTTAAGGATCCCAGCCTACACAACTGGCTCGGCCTTGCCATCGCGGTGCGTAGCGAGGGTATCTCAGACTTCCCTATCAACAACAAGAGTTTTAACCTGTCGTATTGTGGTCACGACTTGTAGTGGTCACGCGCAAAAAATATAGAGCTATGCTATTTGGAAAACTAAGAATCCTGCGCAGCCATGGCAGGCAGTATATACCCAACCTCGATAAGGTGACACTCACGGAGGAGTTTCGCGGCTTCCCCGTGCTCACCGTCACCGACGATAAGAGCGACCTTGAGCGTGCCGCAGCCATCTGCCCCACGCGTGCCATCACCACAAAGCCCCTCACCCTCGATATGGGTAAGTGTCTCTTCTGTGGCGAGTGCCAGCGTATCGCACCTAAGAATATCCGCTTCACCAACGAGCACCGCCTCGCCGCAACACGCCGCGAGGACCTTGTAGTGATGGCAGGTCAGACTAAGCCCTGTTTCACGAAGGATGCTGTGCGCCCCGAGATTGCCAAGTACTTCGGTCAGACCCTCCAGCTACGTGAGGTATCTGCTGGTGGCGACGCCTCAGTGGAGATGGAGTTAAATGCTACGGGCAACGTGAACTTCGACTTCGGCCGTTATGGCGTAGGCTTTACCGCCTCACCTCGCCATGCCGACGGCCTTGTGCTCACAGGCCCTATCTCGGAGAATATGGCCGAGGCCCTCGACATCTGCTACAACTCTATCGCCGAGCCCAAGATTTTGGTTGTGTGTGGCTCGGAGGCTATCTCTGGTGGTCTCTATGCCGATAGCCCAGCTGTCAACCGTAGCTTCCTCGACAAGTATCATGTCGACCTTTGGCTCCCCGGTGCCCCCACACATCCGTTGTGTTTTATTGATGGTATCACCAAACTCCGCAAGTAATTTTGCACGATAAGGCAGCATCTGCTGCCGCTAACAAAATAAAATGTGAATAGGCAGTACGCTTTAGTACAGCCTATCCACATTTTTTTTGCCGAGCGTTGCAGCTACTACCTTCTCCTGCAAAATCAAGTTTCTTGTGATAAGGGGTCATTCTCGACCTCTCAATCAATAGCCCGGATGGGACATACTAATGAGAAGGAAGTATCAGCGTTCTGTCCGAGGCTTCGTGTTGGTCCTTTAGGTCTTTAGGTCTTTAGGTCCAAAAGAAGATAGCGACCACAGAGACCGAGAGACTGAGAGACTGAGAGACCGAGGAGACGAAGCGACAAAACGACGAAACGACAAAACGACCGTGCGAAGCCTCGGACACTATACTCTGTCATTCTGAACGAAGTGAAGAATCTCCTCAAAGCCCACCAAAGTCAACGTTTATAGCGTGTTGCCAGCGAGGAGATCCTTCGACTACGCTTCGCTCCGCTCAGGATGATGTTGTGAGTGCGTTGCGCTCGGCTTCGGCCGTGCGCTTTCTTTTGTTTGCTTGTCTGTTTGTCCGTTCGTCCGTTTGTCGTCCGCTCGCTGTGCGATGCCCTGAAGCAAACAAGGCGCACTGTGAGGGTGCGCCTTGGCTGTATAGTATAGCTATGTATATGCCGCGATAATGGCTATTGGGACTAATACATATAGTCGTACTGCGAGTAGCTCTTATCGTACTTAAGGTCGGCAAGTGATGCTGCCTTAACGCCGATGTTGAATGCCCAACTCTTATGGTTGCCGAAGGGTATCCACGTGAAGGACATCTGCCAGCAGTGCAGGTCGCGCGCAATAGATATAGAGGTCATAGACATCTTGCGCGAGGTGAAGTCGTAGCCCGACGTCGCCGTAATCATCGTCTTCGGCGTAAGCTTGATGCTGGCGTTGAAGTTGATGGTTTGCTGTATATTCTTCTTATATCCAGTAGTTCCGTTATTCGTTAGCTGTGCCGAATAGTTAAAGCTATAGTTGAAGCCAAAGTTCCACGGTATCGAGAAGTCGTAGTATTGTCCCGCCATCCACTGCCTTCGCATTGCCGGGTTGAGCTGGCCGTAGGGGTCGCTCCACGAGTTGAAGTACTCGGCAGGGAACGAGGTGATGTCGTTACCCGCAACCTGGTTCTTATTCTCGCGTGACTTGAAGGTGTAACCGAAGCTCCAGTTTGCCGACTGCAGACGTCCTATGCTACCGCGGCGCCACATAAGCTTATTGTAGCGCACGCCCTGGGGTGACACCTCGTATGGGTCGAGCGTGAGCGACACGTTGAGGGCGATATTCTGGTAGACCGTAGTACGTATCTGGATGGGCAGCGTAGAGAGACGCATAGAGTCGGCCAAGAAGTTATACGAACCCGAGATAGATATCTGGTCGATAAGCTTAATCTTCTTCACCGTATCGCGTGTGCGTATCTTTGCCTCGAGCGACTGCGAGAGACCGAACGTGAGGGCCAACTGCTGGCCACTACCAGGCACGCCATAGGCATTGTCGGTAAATGGCGAGTATACCTTGAACTTACCCGTAGTATCGGTCTGTACCGTCTCGTAGAAGCCATACATCTGGCGGCTGAAGTCGGGGGCGAAGTTAAAGCCGATATTGGGTGTTAGCGTGTGGCGCACGGCCTGCAACTTACGCTCCTTCTTCTTAGCTGTATAGGTACCATATACGGTAGTATTAGCCGAAACCGAGGCGTTGTAGTTGTACAAGCGCCAGAAGCCATACTCCGGATCGAGGGTCTCGACGCTCTTTGTCTCCTCGTTCCACTCCTGGCGTACCTTCTTGAAGTACCAGCGCTCGGTGTAGTTGAACGAAGGGCTGATGTTGATATAGTTAAAGAGCGACAACGATGTAGAGATAGGTATGGTATGCTGAATACCATGCTTCATCTTGTCGAGTGTCTCACGCGTGAAGAGGTCGTCCTCCTTGGCATTCACGCTGTTGGTCATCTTCATCGAGTAGCTCATCTTAATCTTCTCGTACCAACGTGTCTTACCCACAGCCTCCTTGCGCTTGAAGGGGTTGAAGCTCGCAACGTTGAAAGCGATGGTGGGCAGTGTCACAGCGATGGTCTTATCGCGTGAGTTCTGCGACACGGCCATGTTGAACGAGAGCGAGAAGGGGGTGCCCTCCCAGTTCTTTGAGTATGAGATTGATGAGTTGGTCTGCGTAGCGAGGATGTCGTTTACGGTGGTTGCCGAGTAGCGGCTATAGCCACTTGAGGTAAGGTTCACCGATGCCGAGAATGTCGAACCAGGGTTAGCCTTAGGATCCTGCGAGTGTGTCCACTGAATCTTGTAGTTGTTCTGCTGCACGAAGTCGGCCTCGCCCTTCTCTCCCGAGCGAATTGCTGAGTACATAAGGTTGAAGTTACCCTTAAATTTGTATCGCTTTACGTACTGCGATACGGCAGATACCTCCCACGAACCGAGGGTGTAGATACCGCCACGGAGCGCGAGGTCCATATGGTCGCCAAACTTGAAGTAGTAACCCAAGTCGCGGATAAAGAAGCCCTTAGCATCCTCACCATAGGTGGGCATCAAGAGTCCAGACTTAGGTCCTGTCTGCACGGGGAAGAAGCCCTCGGGGATACCGGGGAAGTAGATGGGCACATCCTCCATTACGAGGTATGCGTAGCCCGTTACGACCTTCTTGCCAGGGATCACCTTTGCCTGTGTCATGGCGAGGTAGAAGTGGGGGTGGTCAGTGCAGTCGCAGGTGGTGTACATGCCGTGGCCGATATGGATGCTCTCGTCGGGGTGCATCTTCACGCTGCTACCGATAAGCCAGCCGTCGCCCTGCTGTGTTGCGATACCCTTGATCTTTGCCTTGCGTGTCTCGAGGTTGTAGGTGATGGTATCCATAGAGTAGGGTGAGCCACCATCCGAGAACTCGGGTTGAGTGGCACGGGGTGTGCCGTCCTCGCGGAGGTTGGTGCTATCGGGGTAGCCATGGGCAAAGATATTCTTGGTCTCCATGTCCACGCGCATGTAGTCCGCCTTGAGGTTCATGCCCTGATATGTCACGTCGCCACTCTTGTAGCTATGGATAAGCTTATTGCGCGCATCGAATACCACAGAGTCGACAGCCTTACCCTCGACGATGTCGGTGAAGTGCATGCCGCCGCTCTTACGTGGCTCATTCTCCCTTACGGACTTTGTTGTGTCCTGAATGGGTGTTAGTAGGGTTGTAGTGTCGTTAGTCCATAGCGTGCCGAAACTGCCTCTGCTAGCGGCAGTAAGGCCGAGACAGAGGAACATGAATACCGCGACAAGCAGCACCGATGGAAGATATTTTAACAAAATATGCCTCAAAATTCAATATTTTTTTGTAACTTTGCCGACGCATGTCGGCAAAACCGACAGGGATGCTTCGAGTCTCACGACCCTGAGCACTATTGCGTGCGTTGCTTACGCGCGCAACAACCCGCAAATATAGTAATAATTTTTCTAAACCGGAATATTTTATGAGAAATCTCATAATAACACTCCTTGTTATGCTTCTTGCGCCTATGGTTGCTAACGCACACCATGTGGCAAATGTTGCAGAGGATGGACCAAAAAGAGTGGTTGTGCTCGACCCTGGTCATGGCAACCCTCGCCCCGGTAAGGTTGTGGGTAAGGTGCGCGAGGCGGATATCGTGCTCGACATCTCGAAGGAGATACGCCGTCAGTTAGCCTCTAAGATGCCCGATTTGGATGTCTACCTTACTCGCCACAGCGATTCGTCGTATCATGCCAATCAGAATACCGACAACCGCATGCGTGCCGAGTTTGCAAATAGCAAGGGTGCCGACCTCACAATAGGCATTCATGCCAACGCTATAGGTAATGCCAATGTCAATGGATGTGAGGCGTGGGTATTGTCGCTCGACGATGCGCTTATGGAGCAGAATGGCAACCGCGCCAACCTATTTGCTGACGATGGCGATGCGTTGAATATCAACGACTTGGATACTAAGTCTATGGGCTTTATCAAGGTGCTCACACGCCAGCTGGACAACGAGCCTCGCAACCGCATGTTTGCACAGCAGTGCTGCGACAATATAAAGAAGTTGGGCCTCGGAAGCCTCGGTGTTAAGTCGGGTAAGATATGGACTATGCTCTACTACTTGGAGGGTCATGGTGTGCTTGTCGAGATTGGCTATATGACAAACGCTAAGGACTTGGCCTATATCACTTCGGACAAGGGTAAGAAGGAGATTGCTACGGCTATTACGACATCCATCGTGAGCTTCTTCAATAGCTTGGATGCTATATCGTCGGATTGTGGCACAAATGCCGTGGCTGAGCAGAGTGCTAACGAGGTGGCTACACCCGATGCAGCCGAGGTGGCTACACCCGATGCAACCGAGATATTAGAGAAGGGCTATGCCATTCAGCTTATCTCGAGCACCTGCGAGGTGGACACCATGGACTATCAGTTCAAGGGCTACAAAGGTCGCGTGCGACTATTGATGGGCACAGGCAAATATAAGTATAAGTATTGCTACGGCAGCTACGCTACGCGCGATGCGGCAAAGCAGGACTTGGCTGAGGTGCAAAAGACATTTAAGGATGCCTACATCGTCTACTATGAGGATAAGAGCATCGTAACGAAATAGAGAATAATTAAAAAACAGTTAAGATATGAAACTTAAGAGTGCTTTCAAGGTCGGTGTATTTACCGTAATTGTTATTCTTGTATCATGGTGGGGTATTAAGTGGCTTGGTGGTCAGAACATCTTCCTCACAAACAACAGCTACTATGTCTACTTCGACGATGTGACAGGTCTCCAGGAGTCGTCGCGCGTCAAGATGCGTGGTGTAGAGGTGGGTAATGTGCGTAGCATCACACTTATGGAGGATAAGGTTAAGGTGGAGATTGCTATTGATGCCGACTACGAGGATATGATTCCCGATAACTCTATAGCAGAGATTGCCTCGGCAGGTCTTATGGGTGGTATGGAGATCTACATCATCCAGGGTGACTCTGAGACATCTATGCCCGATGGTGGCACATTTGAGGGTCGCGTACGTCCCGATATGCTTGGCTCGTTGGCCGATAAGGGTGGCGAGCTGCTCGATGGCTTGAATGTCACTGTGGAGAACCTCAATACTCTCTTGGAGGCAAATAGCGAGAATATCGGTAAGCTCGTTGCTAACCTCGAGTCTGTGACTGCCTCTATCGATGAGATGCTCACCGCATCAAGCGACGAGATTGAGGGCGCACTTGGAGATTTGCACTCGTTCACAACAATGCTCTCGGAGAGCTCAGCCGATATTCAGGCTATGATTACTAACCTCGAGTCGTTCAGCGGCGACTTGGCTGATGCAGATATCGTGGAGAAGCTCAACACAACCGTTGAATCGCTCAATGGCGTGCTCTCTACTATCGAGAATGCTGAGGGCTCTGTGGGTAAGTTGCTCAACGACACCGAGCTCTACGACTCGCTCACTACGGCGAGCGACAACCTTGGTCTGTTGTTGGAGGATGTCAAGGCGCGCCCCATGCGCTATGTGAATATCTCGGTATTTGGTAAGTCGCCCGAGAAGATAGAGGAGAAGGCTGCGAAGAAGGCCGCTAAGGAGGCCGAGAAGGCGGCAAAGCGCGCAGCAAAGGAGTCTAAATAATAAAATATAGGAGTGTGCCGCACCTCACGCTTAAGGGGTGTGGCCACATAAGTTTGAAGATGATATATCCATCGAATTTTGAACAGAGGGTCGGCTTCGACCGCATCAGGGAGCAGATTGTGGAGCGTTGCTCCATGCTCTCGGCCCGCGAGCTTATGGCTGCGGAGGGCTTCTCGCGCTCACGACGTGAGGTCGAGGAGCGCTTGACGCTTGCCGATGAGATGCGCACGGTCTTGGCCATGGAGCCTGGAGCTGAGATAGGCGAGCAGGAGGATCTTCGTTCAATCATCGATAAGATTGCCGTTGAGGGATCCTACCTCATGGCTGATGAGTGTGCCGTGCTGCTTCGTGCGCTTAGGGGCGTAAGTGCCATTGTGGGCTTCATACGCTCGCGCAGAGAGGGCACATACCCCGCACTACGCCGCATGACAGAGCGCGTGCAGCTCTTTCCGGAGCTACAGCGCGAGATAGAGCGTGTGGTAGATGATAAGGGCGAGGTGCGCTCCTCAGCATCGCAGGAGTTGGCCGAGATACGTCGTGCCATACGCGAGCATGAGGGACAGGTGGCAAAGCGCCTGCAGCAGGTTCTGCAGAGAGCTAAGGCCTCGGGTATCGTCGAGGCGGATGCCATGATCTCGATTCGTGACGGTCATGCAGTTATCCCTGTTGCTGCGGCAAACAAGCGCAAGTTGGCGGGTTTCATCCACGATGAGTCGGCTACGGGACGTACCTTCTATGTAGAGCCCGTGGAGGTCGTGGAGCTAAACAACGAACTTAAGGAGTTGGAGTATGCCCAGATGCGCGAGATAGTGCGCATCCTCACGGAGCTTACTACCATCCTACGTGCCGATGTCAAGGGTCTCGACCGCATTGAGGAGTATTTGACAAAGGTCGATATGTTGCGTGCCAAGGCGCGCTGGGCATTGGATAATGGTGCTGTTAAGCCTATTATCTCTACCGAGGGCAGATTGTTGTTGCGCAAGGCACGTCACCCCCTTTTGGAGCAGACGCTAAAGGCGCAGGGCAAGGCCATTGTACCACTTGACATGGAGCTTAATGCCGAGCGTAGGATTCTCGTTATCTCGGGACCCAATGCTGGTGGTAAGTCTGTCTGCCTAAAGACTACGGGTATATTGCAGTATATGGTGCAGTGTGGCTTCCTCGTTCCGGTGTTGGAGAACTCGGAGTTTCCGCTCTTCGACTCGCTGATGATTGATATTGGCGACCAGCAGTCGTTGGAGAACGATCTTTCGACCTACTCGTCGCACCTTGTAAACATGAAGGCTATGCTCGCGGAGGCCTCGGAGCATACGCTCATTATGATTGATGAGTTTGGCTCGGGTACTGAGCCCACGATAGGTGGTGCTATCTCGGAGTCTATATTGGAGCGCTTCGTGGAGCGTAAGGCCTATGGTGTAATCACTACGCACTACGCCAATATAAAATATTTCGCGTCGCGCAACGAGGGCGTGGCAAATGGTGCTATGGCCTTCGATGTTAAGAACATACAGCCGCTCTTTAGCCTCGAGATGGGTAAGCCTGGTAGCTCGTTTGCTATAGAGGTGGCACGTAAGATTGGCCTTCCGGAGGATATTGTGCGCACGGCGATGGATAAGGCCGGTGAGGACCATATCAACCTTGAGAAGCAGTTGCGCGAGATTGCCCGCGACAAGCGCTATTGGGCCGAGAAGCGTGACCGCATCCGCCAGACCGACCGTAAGGTGGAGCAGCTGGAGCAGACGTATACCGACCGCTTGCAGAGTATACGCGACGAGCGCAAGGTGATTTTAGATAAGGCGCGTAAGGAGGCTGAGGCGTTGATTGCTGAAGCTAACCGCACCATCGAGAACACCATTCGCACCATCCGCGAGTCGCAGGCCGATAAGGAGCTCACGCGCCTTGCGCGAAAGGAGTTCGAGGGTTTTGCCGATGCTGTGGTGGATGAGAGCATCGATAAGCACGACGACCACATCAAGCGCGAAATGGAGCGCTTGGCACGCCGCCGTGAGCGCAGAGAGGAGCGCCGCATGGAGCGTGAGCGCGGTGTGGAGCAAGCACCCAAAGTTGAGGAGGTGAAGCCTGCGAAGATTGAGGTGGGCTCGAAGGTTAAGATTGAGGGACAGGATGTGCCTGGCGTTGTGCAGATGATAAAGGGCAAGAAGGCGCAGGTGGCATTCGGTCAGATGATGATAATGGTGGAGATGGAGCGCCTAAAGGTTGTGTCCTCGGCGGAGTATCGCGAGGCGACACGCCCAACTACGGCGCGCACGGTGGTGTCGGTGGACATCAATCAGCGCAAGCTCAATTTCCGCGACCATATCGATGTGCGTGGCATGCGCGCCTCGGAGGCCTTGACAGCCGTCGAGGACTTGGTGGATGATGCCCTTATGGTGGGTGTCTCGGGTGTTACGATCCTTCATGGTAAGGGTACGGGAGCGCTCAAGGAGGAGATACGCCGCTACTTGCGCACGGTGCGCGATGTGGCAACGGTGGCCGATGACCATGCCGATAGGGGTGGTGCGGGCATCACCGTGGTGACGTTCAAACGTGACTAAAACTTAATATAAGATGAATTACCTATTGTCTGAAATTGCCCGTATCGTGGGTGGTGAGCATCGTGGTTGCGACCTCAGAGTTAAGGAGGTGGCTACCGATTCGCGCGGTGTATTCTCGTCCGACGATATGGTCTTTGTGGCTATCAATGGCAAGCACCACGATGGCCATGCCTTCATCCCAGCAATGGTGGCACGCGGTGTCAAGGCCTTCATCGTCGAGCGCGACGTTGAGGTAAATGGGGATGGTGTGGGCATTGTCGTAGTGCCCTCAGCAATAGGTGCTCTGCAGAAGTTGGCGGCACACCACCGCCGCGAATTTAGGGGTAGGGTAGTGGCCATCACGGGCTCTAACGGCAAGACCATCGTCAAGGAGTGGGCTTCGCGCTCTATGCCAGATACGGTGCGCTCGTTTGCCTCGCCCAAGAGCTACAACTCGCAGCTCGGCGTGGCGCTCTCGCTGCTCATGCTCGATGGCCAGGAGGAGGTAGCCTTCATCGAGGCTGGTATCTCGGAGCCAGGTGAGATGGAGCGCTTGGAGGCTATGATACGCCCCGATATTGTTGTTGTGACATCTATTGGCGATGCGCACTCGGCAAACTTCGCCTCGGAGCGCGCAAAGATTGAGGAGAAGTTACTCCTTGCGCGCCGCGCACGCACGATTATTTATAGTAGTGAGTATCGCTCGTTGGCAAGCTGCATAGAGGAGTTGTATGGCGACCGCGAGCTTATAGATAGTAGCCTGGAGGAGGATGTAGAGGATGAACTCGAACTAAGCGACGCTCTCTCGGTGGATGCGTTGCACGTCTCGGCCCTTATGCGCCGCCTCGGCTATGGTGTCGACGATGCTGTCTTTTCTGCAAATGTGGCCATGCGCCTCGAACTAAAGGAGGGTGTCGACGACTCTATGATAATTGACGATACGTACAACTCGGACATCAACTCTGTGGCTGTTGCCCTCGATGCTCTATATGTGCAGTCGATGGGTCGACGTAGAGTGGCTGTTATCTCGGATATTCGCCAGAGCGGTATTCCGAGCGAGGAGTTGTATCAGCGCGTTGCTGCCGCGGTGAAGAAGGCGGCTGTCGATCACCTCATAGGTGTGGGTTCTACGATTTCGTCGTTTGCCCACCTCTTTCCACGTGGCTCGTCGTTCTACCTCTCTACGGACGAACTTATAGAGAACTTCGACCGCGAGCGCTGGGCAAAGTCGGTGATATTAGTTAAGGGTAGCCGCGATAGTAGGTTTGAGCGCCTCACGCGCCTTTTGGAGCGTCGCACACACACTACAACCTTGGAGGTAGACCTCGCGGCGATGAAGAAGAACCTAAACTACTTCCGTCAGCATCTGCCTCAGCACCACCCCATAGTAGCTATGGTGAAGGCGGGAAGCTATGGCACGGGCGATGTAGATGTGGCACGCATGCTCCAGCATGAGGGTGTGCGCTACTTGGCGGTGGCCTTTGCAGATGAGGGTGTTACGCTTAGAAAGAAGGGTATTACGATGCCTATTGTGGTGCTCAATGCTGACCAGGATAGCTTCGATATGATGATTGCCCACGACCTTGAGCCAGAGATATATAGCTCGCACTCGTTGGATGCCTTTAGGCGCGCTGTGCACCATGCCAACCGCGAGGCATATCCTATTCACATTAAGCTCGATACGGGTATGCACCGCCTCGGCTTTGTGGATGATGAGATAGATATGTTGGGTCGCGCCATTCACCTCGATAGCTCGTTGCGTGTGGCTTCGATATTCTCGCACCTCTCGTCGGCAGATATCCCCTCGGAGGATGACTTCACGCGTAAGCAGATTGAGGCTTTCGACTACATGAGCCAGCAGCTTACCGAGTGGTTGGACTACAAGCCTCTACGCCATATCGCCAACTCGGCGGCTATAGTGCGCTTTAAGGAGGCACACTTCGATATGTGTCGCTTGGGCTTGGGCCTCTACGGCTTTGGTTTCGAGCACAACGATAAACTTATACCTGTGGCTACGCTCTCTACGCGTATCGTGCAGAAGAAGACGTTGGCCGTGGGTGAGAGTATTGGCTATGGTCGCTCGGAGCGTGTGGAGCGCGAGATGACAACGGCCACAATCCCTGTGGGCTATGCCGATGGCTTGGATCGCCACCTCGGAAATGGTCGCTGGGAGGTGTTGGTGCGTGGTGAGCGTGCCAAGATTGTAGGTCGCGTATGTATGGATAGCGCGATGATAGATATTACAGATATTGAGGGTGTTGAGGTTGGTGATAAGGTGACAATCTTCGGCACCGAGCGTGGTAATACGCTCGAGGATATGGCTCGCGTGCTCGACACCATATCCTACGAGATTATGACCTCTATCTCGCAGCGCGTAAAACGAATATATACAGAACGATAATGAAGGGTACCATATACATGATTCCATGCCCCATCTCGGAGGCTACGCCAGTGTGGGATGTGCTACCAGAGGCCAATCGCAAGATTATGGACTCGCTCGACTACTTCATCGTCGAGAACACACGCTCGGCGCGCCGCTTTCTGTCGAAGGCGGGCGTGTCGCGTAAGATCGAGGAGTTGGAGTTTGTGGAACTCAATGAGCACACTACCGATGCCCGCGAGGTGGAGCGCATGCTTAAGCCCGTGTTGGAGGGTCGCTCGGCGGGTGTTATCTCGGAGGCGGGTGTGCCAGGTGTTGCAGACCCAGGTGCTGCAATCGCGGCGCTTGCCCATCGTCATGGTGTGCGTGTAGTGCCTCTTGTGGGTCCCTCTTCAATACTTATGTCGGTTATGGCATCGGGTCTCAATGGCCAGAGTTTCGCCTTTGTGGGCTACCTGCCCATCAAAGACCCAGAGCGTCAGCGCCGCCTCAGGGAGTTGGAGCGTAGAGTTACGGAGGAGCAGCAGTCGCAGCTCTTTATCGAGGCGCCCTACCGCAATGTGAAGCTCTTCGAGACACTCGTTAAGAGCCTCTCGCCCCGCTTGAAGCTCACGGTGGCCACGGACATCACAGCGCCCGATGAGTATATCCGCACCATGACCATTGAGGCGTGGCGCAAGGCGGGTGTGCCACCATTCGAGAAGCGCCCAACCATATTTATATTAGGCATATAATTTGTTCATTACTATATGAAACAATTTAAATTTAAGAATTTTATGAAGGGTCAACAGACAGATAATGAGAAAGATATGAAGACAACAAACGTAGAGGCAGAGAGCGCTGAACAGAGAGTTGATGCCCAGAATGCTGACAATGTGTCAGTTGAGGCTGACGAGACAACTGACAATGTGGCAGTCGAGCCATCGCTCGAGGAGCAGATTGCTGTATGGCGCGACAAGTACATGCGTTTGCAGGCCGAGTTCGACAACTTCCGTAAGCGCACCATCAAGGAGAAGATGGAGCTTGTGGAGCGTGGCTCGGAGGGCGCATGGAAGGCTATCTTGCCTGTGCTCGACGATATGGAGCGCGCCGTGGCTGCCTCGGCAAAGAGCGAGGACATCGTGGCTTTGCGCGAGGGTGAGACACTCGTAATGAAGAAGTTCGAGGGTGTACTCGCTACTGCGGGCATCAAGGCTATCGAGTGCGTGGGCATGCCCTTTAACGAGGAGGAGCAGGAGGCTGTAGCACGCTTTGCTGCGGGCGAGGATAAGCGCGGCCTTGTTATCGACTGCGTACAGCGCGGCTATAAGATGGGTGACCACGTGTTGCGCTACGCAAAGGTTGTTGTAGGCGAATAATAGGGTAGTATTATGGCAGAAAAGAGAGACTACTACGAGGTGTTGGGCGTCGAGAAGAATGCCGACGCTGACACAATAAAGAAGGCTTATCGTAAGGCCGCAATCAAGTACCACCCCGACAAGAATCCGGGTGATAAGGATGCAGAGGAGAAGTTCAAAGAGGCAGCCGAGGCCTACGACGTATTGTCGAACGAGGATAAGCGTGCGCGCTACGACCGCTTTGGTCATGCTGGCATGAATGGTCCTGGTGGTGGCGCAGGAGGCTTCGGAGGCTTTGGTGGCGCTGGCGGCTTCTCGATGGACGATATCTTCGAGCAGTTTGGTGATATCTTTGGTGGCACGTTTGGTGGCTTCGGCGGTGGCCGCAGCCGTGGTGGTCGTCAGAGAGTTAACCGCGGTAGCGACGTGCGCATCACTGTGCGCCTCACGCTTAAGGAGATTGCCGAGGGTGTAACGAAGAAACTCAAGCTCAATAAGGTTATCGCCTGCGAGAAGTGTGGTGGTACTGGAGCAAAGGATAAGTCGGCATTCACAACATGTACGCAGTGTGGAGGCTCGGGTTATGTAATCACGGTGCAGAACTCATTCTTCGGCCGCATGCAGACCCAGAGCGTATGTCCCACATGTCAGGGTGAGGGCCGCGTGATTAAGGATAAGTGCCCCCACTGTCATGGCGAGGGTACGGAGCGCGGCGATAAGGTCGTAGAGGTGAAGATTCCCGCAGGTGTTGCCGAGGGCATGGCACTCACGCTTCAGGGTATGGGTAATGCTGCGCGCCATGGCGGTATAAGCGGTGACCTCATCGTTGTGATTAAGGAGGAGGGCCACCCCGACTTCGAGCGTCAGGGCAACAACCTCGTGCACAACCTCAGTATCTCAGTCACCACTGCGATACTTGGTGGCGACGCTGAGGTGCCCACAATCGATGGCCGCGTGCGCATCTCTATCGATCCTGGTACTCAGTCAGGTAAGGTTATGCGCCTTCGTGGTAAGGGTCTTCCCGATGTAAATGGCCGTGGTCGTGGCGATATCATCGTTGTTGTAGATGTTGTTATCCCCACAACCCTCACTAAGGAGGAGCGTAAGCTTGTGGAGCAGCTTAGCGAGCAACCAAACTTCAAGCGTACGGACAGCCGCGACAGTCAGGATATTCTAACACGAATGAAGAACTTCTTCCGATAGAAGTTGTCAAGCAAGGCTATACAACTTCTATGTATTAAGTTGAAGAACATAATATAGCACTATGTCAATATTTAGACCACATAAGACTAAACCGAGGCAGTTTAACTACACGCCACGCTTCTACGACCCCGTAAAGGAGGCTTTCGATCAGCGTCGTCGTGAGCTGCATGGCACATCGAGCGAAACAGATGATCTGCCATACTCGCCTGGCGACTACCTGCGCATGAAGAGCGAGGCACGTCGCGAGTCGCGCGCGGAGCAGTCTAAGTCTGCTTCGAATCGTCTATTGCGCTACGGCATCTTGATTGTGGTCGTTGGCATGGGCTTCGCCTACATCATGCCACATGCTACGGAGATTCTCACTCGCTTTATGAATATTGGCGAGGCAACGGAGGTTGTTGATGGTGAGATGACCATGGGTGCAGATAGCACAATGGTTGCTCCCACAATGATACTTAATGAGCAGCATGAAGATATAGACTTTACGGAGTTCGAATCTCTAACTCCAGAGGCCATCAACGAGATAGAGGTTTATAATATGCTACACCCCAATATCAATATCTACCCCGATGATGTGGAGATTGTGGATGGTAAGCGTGTAGAGAGCAAAGAGTAATCGCTGCATGGATAGAATAAAACTGCTACCTGAGATTGTTGCAAACCAGATTGCAGCAGGTGAGGTTGTAAACGCACCCTCGAACGTCGTCAAGGAGATGATGGAGAACTCCATTGACGCGGGGTCTAAGTGTGTGCGTGTCAACTTCCGCAACGGTGGCAAGGATATGATACAGATTGTAGACGACGGCATCGGCATGTCGATGATGGATGCCCGCATGGCATTCGACCGCCACGCCACGTCGAAGATACGCTCCATAGAGGATGTCTACCAGTTGCACACCTTTGGCTTTAGAGGTGAGGCCTTGGCAAGTATCGCTGCGGTGGCAGAGGTGGAGCTACGCACACGCCGCGAGGAGGATGAGCTCGGCACGCTAACTGAGATTTCGGGAGGTGAGTTCCGCAGCCAGACACCCATATCGTGTTCGAAGGGTTCGCAGTTTGTGGTGCGCAACCTCTTCTACAATGTGCCTTCGCGCAGAAAGTTTATCGATGGTGACAACTCTCGCCTTGCATCACAGATAAAGAGTGAGTTTCAGCGTGTTGCTCTGTGCAATCCCGAGGTGGAGTTCGAACTAAGACAGAACGATACCCCTGTCTATATGCTGCCATCAACAAATCGCCGTGGCCGCATCGTAGACATCGTGGGTAAGCACATACGCCAAAACCTCTTAGATGTTGAGGTAGATACCTCTGTTGTGCGCATCGAGGGCTTTGTGGGTCGTCCCGCAGCAGCCAAGAAGCGCAACAACGAGCAGTATCTCTTTGTCAATGGTCGTTATTTCTACTCGCAGGCTATGCAGCGCACCATTGTGCGTGCCTACGAGAAGCTTATACCCGAGGGTTGCATGCCCTCATACTTCATCTACCTCACGGTGGACCCCGAGAGGGTAGATGTAAACGTGCATCCGCAGAAGACAACGGTGAAGTTTGCCGATACGGATGTGATACTCGAGATTTTGCAGGCAGCTATTCGCGAAACCCTTGCAAAGACAGGTGCCGTGCCACAGATGGACTTCAGTGCTGAGGGTCAGGTAGATATCCCCGTGTTTAGCGGTGAGCGACAGGTATATCGTGAGCCACGCTCATCTACCAACGTCTCGTACAACCCCTTTATGGAGGAGTATATCGACCCTACTGCCCCCATGCCCGATGTCCCCTTTACGGGCTTCGACGTACCCTTTGAGGGTGCTGCGGCAAAGGGTGGTGCACAGCGTGGCATGAGTGCCGTTACGGAGGTGGCCGAGGAGTTTGCCATTCACACCTCTACCATGGGCTCTATGGCCTCGGGTAGCGTAATGGAGTTTATCGACGAGGAGGCGGAGTGTGAGGAGTCGCTGTTCGACATCGTATCCTCATCGATGCAGAGTGTCGAAGTACCCACCTTTGGTGAGTGTATCTCTGTGGGTGGTGGCTATGTTGTGGCAACGTATGGCTGCCGCAGTGTCGTTGTGTCGTTGCGCCGCGCAAAGGAGCGCATAATGTTCGAGGAGGTGCTTCGCGCGATGAAGGGTGGCGCAGTAGCCACACAGCGCATGTTCTTCGCCGAAGAGTTGGTGCTCTCGCTCGAGGAGTATGCCCTAATGGAGGAGCACGCTACGGAGTTCGCGGCTATGGGCTTTGAGATAGAGTACCTCGGCGAGGGTCGCATCTCGGTTATGGGGCGCCCCGCAGTATTGGAGGCCTCTACACCTCTCGATGAGTTGATATATGAGTTGTTGCACGGCATAGATAATGGCGATATGCCCTTGGAGCGTGAGCGTGAGCGCATGGCGGAGCTTATGGCGCGTCGCGGTAGCGCAGGCTATGGCAAGGGCGTGAAGTCGGCAGAGGCTTTGGAGTTGTTGCACCGCTTGGAGAAGTGTGCCAATCCCAGTTTCACACACTCGGGCACTCCCATCATGGCGGAACTCACGGTGGATGAGCTACGTGCTAAGCTCACGAAATTTTAATTAGAAACCAAACTTTAGATTATGTCTATATTTAGGACACATAGTACGACGCCCCCTGTGGTGCTCAACCTTATAATTGCCAATCTCGTTGTCTTCTTGGCGACGAAGCTCTACGATAGTAACATGATGTATGCTAACTTCGCGATGTTCAACGTAGACTTCAGATGTCTGGGCGAGGCTGATATGACGCTCTTTAAGCCTTGGCAGCCACTTACATATATGTTTATGCACTTCTCCGTTGATTTTTCGCACATCTTCTTCAACATGTTCTCGTTGTGGATGTTTGGTCGCACACTGGAGTTGGAGATGGGCTGGAAGCGCTTCCTAATATATTATATAGTGTGTGGTGTGGGTGCTGCACTCTTCCAGATGGGTGTCGCGCAGATTGACCTTGCGCACATTGAGATTGGTTCAAAGGCACGGTATGCATATATGTCAACCCCAACAGTGGGTGCTTCGGGAGCAATCTTTGGTCTACTCTTGGCATTTGGTCTCTTGCACCCCAACGCCCTGATTTCGCTTATCTTCCCACCCATTACGCTTAAGGCCAAATGGTTTGTAATCATATACGGCGTATTGGAACTCTTGCTTGGTGTTACTGGCTCGATGTCGAATGTGGCACACTTTGCTCATCTCGGCGGTATGTTCTGGGGCTGGTTGCTCCTTTTATGGTGGCGCCACCAGGCACGTAAGCACAATAACTACTACAACTAATTTAGAATTTCGGACAGATAATAAACTAACTTACCCCCCCTGAGTTATAAATATTTAAGACTATGGCAAAGAATAGTGAAACCTACAGCAGCTCACCCCTTGGCACTAGCTCGAAGTCTACAAAAAAGGGATCATACATTGGCACCATACTCTTCATTGTGCATTTGGCGCTCACCATATCGCTATCGGTGGCGCTCATAATAGCCTATGTATCGCGCTATATCTCCCCCGAGTACTATGGCTCGCTAACTATCGTTGGCCACTTCCGTCATATCCTCTACATCTTGGTGTTGGCGTGCTTGATAGTGTGGCTCATCGCACGTAAGTGGAAGCTATCGATTGCTGTGGCCCTTGTGCTTGTGCCTGGTCTTTTCCATATCACACAGTTCTTCCACATCAACTGGGTGCGCAATGCCGAGGCAGAGACGCAGCCTACGGATGCCATTACAGTACTTACATACAACGTGCGTGGCTTTAGAAACGATAATGGTAACCGCGTGGTGGAGAAGTATGGCGACTATATCGCTACGTCGAACCCATTTATCAAGTCTCGTCGTGCGGCAGATGTAATCTGTTTGCAGGAGTATGCCATCGATGCCGACAACCTGACATATATCGACTCGCTCATCACGAATGAGTATGCCAATGTCTATATCAACGACGTGCATGAGTCGGAGAATGTCGTGTTGCGCACCTACAGCCGCTATCCCATCGTTGCCAGCGGTGGTATAGCAAATACAGGTCGTGGCACCTCGCAATGGGTCGATATCCTCTTTACGGAGAAGGATACCATCCGCATCTTCAACAACCACTTCTACACCATGGGTATAACCAGCGAGGATAGCGAGGATATATCGCGCGGCAAGATACTCAGCGACGGCGACAACATGATGAGCATCGTGGATCGTGTCGCGGAGAATACGGCCATTCGCTTGGACCATGTAGACTCGTTGCGAAAGGTTATCTCTGCTACGCCCTATCGCCATATCGTGTGTGGTGACTTCAACGACACCCCAGGTTCGTATGTCTACGAGCAGATGACCGATAGACTTGAGGATATATTTACCGATAAGGGACGTGGCTTTGGCTACACCTATCGTCCTATGTGGGGTTGGTTGCGTATCGACTACGTGCTCTACTCGCGCGGCTTCGAGCCTATGAACTATGATGCCAACAGCGACGTAGAACTTTCGGATCACCTCCCCGTTGCGGCGCAGTTTAAGGTCACTAAAAAGTAGTTTTTAGTACTACTTGGCCATGAAAATGGCATAAAATTGTGCTTTTTTCAATTCGATAATTTTGCAGTGTCGAATTTTATGTTTACCTTTGCGCGCTATTATTAACTAATTTAACTTTTGTAACAATGCCAAAAATGAAAACAAATGCCGCTGCGAAGAAGCGTTTTTCTTTCACCGGCACAGGTAAGATCAAGCGTAAGCACGCTTATCACAGTCACATCCTGACAAAAAAGACTAACAAGCGTAAGCGTAACCTTTGCTACTCAGGTACAGTATCTTCAGCTGATGAGGCTAAGATCAAGCAGTTGCTCGTTAAGTAATTAACAGCACAAGCTTAAAAGCAGTAGTAACAACACAATTTTTTATTTAACAATCGGAGCGCAGTAGCCCTAAAGAGTGTGAGAGAATCACGCCGCTACCAACTCTATCAAAAACTTTAAACTATGCCACGTTCAGTCAACGCTGTTGCGTCACGCGCAAGAAGAAAGAAGGTTTTGAAGCTTGCCAAGGGTAACTTTGGTTCAAGGGGAAACGTATGGACAGTTGCGAAAAATACTGTCGAG
>JAFYWG010000056.1 GCA_017558115.1 Alistipes sp. | reverse complement strand
GATGATCTCGGGGTTCTCACGCTCGGCGGGAGTCATAGAGTCGATGATAGCCTCTGTCTGCTTGAAGGCGTCATCTGGAATATCGATATACTTGAGGGCCTTACCCATGCCGGGAATCATCGAAGCGAGGTCCTTGAGGTTACCCATCTTCTTTACCTGGTTGATCTGGTCGCGGAAGTCGTTGAAGTTGAACTGATCCTTCATCAACTTCTTCTTGAGCTTACGTGCCTCCTCCTCGTCGAACTGCTCCTGCGCGCGCTCCACGAGTGATACAACGTCACCCATGCCGAGGATACGATCTGCCATACGCTCAGGGTGGAACACCTGGAGGGCATCCATCTTCTCGCCTGAAGAGATAAACTTCAAGGGCTTATCTACAACCGAGCGGATAGAGATTGCGGCACCACCGCGTGTGTCACCATCGAGCTTGGTGAGTACTACGCCGTCGAAGTCGAGGCGGTCGTTGAACTCCTTAGCTGTGTTTACTGCATCCTGACCAGTCATCGAGTCCACCACGAAGAGTGTCTCCGAGGGTTTTACTGCAGCTTTGATAGCCGTAATCTCGACCATCATAGCCTCGTCTACAGCCAAACGACCTGCAGTATCAACGATAACGGTGTTGAAAGACTTCTGCTTAGCATACTTGATGGCGTTCTCGGCAATCTGCACGGGGTTGTTGTTACCTGGCTCAGTGTATACCTCTACGCCTACGGTCTCGCCGAGGATTTTTAGCTGGTCGATAGCCGCGGGACGGTATACGTCACCCGCTACGAGCAACACCTGGCGACCCTTCTTAGTCTTGAGAAATGAGGCGAGCTTACCCGAGAAGGTTGTCTTACCCGAACCCTGCAAACCTGCGATGAGGATAACGGCGGGGTTACCATCGAGGCATACATCTGTGGCTGTGCCACCCATGAGTGCTGCGAGCTCGTCGCGCACGATCTTGGTCATCATCTGACCGGGCTTCACTGAGCGGAGCACATCCTGACCCAATGCCTTCTGCTTCACCTCGTCGGTAAATGTCTTTGCCACCTTGTAGTTAACATCGGCGTCGATAAGCGCACGACGAATCTCCTTGAGTGTCTCGGCAACGTTGATCTCGGTGATACGACCCTCGCCCTTAAGAATCTTGAACGAGCGCTCAAGTTTCGCGGTTAGATTTTCAAACATAGCTATATATCTTTAATTATTTTTCTTCAAATTGCCCGCAAAGATATAAAATATATCTTAATCTGGCACAATGTAGCTGGTTAAATGTTATTCACCCCACACGTAGTTGTACCAGTTGGTTTTACGCCAAGCATTGGGATATGCCTCGCTGGGGGCGGATGTAGTAATGCCAGAGTATGCATCGAGGTCGATGGGTCGGCTACCGTAACTGCCATATGCCGTGTAGAACGAGTTGAGCGTATAGGTCTCAACTACGCACTTCTCATATTGAGTGTTAAACGCCTCAAGTGCCTCGCTATCGGTAGCAATGGTGCGCACCCACTGGCCAAAGTCGTAGAAGTGGTGTACTTGCTCACCTTCGTATGTCTGCAACTTAGAAGGGTCGTAATCATCTGTTGCTGTTGCCACAACGCGTTTTGTGGCCTCGGCAAGTGCCTCAATCTCTGCGCAGTCTATGAGCGTAATAGAGCCACTACGTGCACTGTTGTTATACACGTCGCGGTAGTAGATGTGGTAGCTCTCTGCTGCCCTTACATAGTCTGTGGTGTTGCCATTGTCTGTGAAGAGATAGGGTAGTGTCATATCGTAGGGGAAACCATCACCCATAATCTCACATGGTGAGGCTATGATGTAATTCGCCACATTGCGCAAGTCGTACAACACCTCGATGTTAGACATGAAGCATGCGTCGAAGATTATGTAGTCTAGGCTCACTCCTGAATCTTCGATGGCTAAGGCGAGCTCTGGAATGTCTATGCGTGCGCTCGTCTCGCCATAGGCACGTGTTACCTCGGCGCCCGGAGCCTTCTGCCAGGGTGTGTAACCCAAACTAGCCTTGGCTATATCGCTATCGTTATTAAGCACCTCTCGGGGTATCCATGCCTGACCATGGCCTGCACATACGATGCCGTAGCGCTTTGCTGGGGCATAGTTTGCCATCTCGGCAATACATTGACCTACAAAGTCGTATGTAACGACGCTATTCGGTATCTCAATCTCTGCGAGGCGCTGCTCTAGGCACGCTCCGCCATCGAAGCACAACTCGCCGATGTAACCTCTTGATGCGCTCTCTTGACGGAAGAATACCACGCGGTTACTATTGCCGAGAATACCTTTTTCGATGGCTGTGCTGGCATCCTTAAGGTTGATCTTAAAGTAGCGATTTAGACTGTTGCCGAGGAAGTAGTACATGAGCGTGTGATTAGCCTCGGCGGGAGGTGTGCGAAACTGCGAGAGTGTGACTGTGGTACTCTTGTAGCCACTTGCAGCGATTGTAATCTTTGCGCTACGCTTGTTGCCCTCGTTTGCCAAAACGTGGAGCGTAACGCTCTCTGATGTTGTCGTGGTTACGCTCACCCAGTCGGCATCGGTAGTAACAATAGGTATGATGTTGTTGACTACAGGCTCCTGTTCGGGGTCTTGCTGTGGTGGCTGCTGAAGCTTAAATGTGATTGTAACATCCTGCTCTGCGTATGTACAGTGCTTTAGGCTCTCAACGCTAATGCCATAGAGTACTATAGTCTCGCGCTTACAAGCTCCGAGTAGCAGGGTGAGGGTTAATAGTGATAGTGTGTATATTAAAAATCGTCTCATGTTTATTGTAGATAAATGTGAGCCGCAAAGATAGTGAATTATCTTAAATATTCAACTATTTGTACTCTTGCGGCTTGAGGTTGTTGAACTGCCATGTGCGGTCACGCTTGAATGTCACGTCATCTGGCTTGTTGCGGTATATGCGGCTATAGTCGAAGTAGAAACCCTTGATGCGCTCCTTGGGTCGCTGGGCGATGGGTATAAACATAGCCTCGCGACTTACGATGCGGCTCTCCTGGTAGTTATAACCCTTCGATGCCAAGAGGTCGTAGGCGTGTGAGAACATCAGCACATGCCACCTACCATCCTCCTTGAGACCCGTTCCCGAGCGCTCGATGGTTGAGAGGATGCCGTTGAGGTGGTTGTAGTATAGCTGCTCACGTGTGGCGTCGCCCAATGCTCCGTATGCGTATGCCATCATGTTGAGCACCTTGGGGTTGAAGGGGTCTACCTTCATTGCCTCTGTACCATTCTCTATGAGTGCCTCGAGCTGCATGACCGTGGGCTGGTCGGGGTCTATGCCCGTCATTACGAGGAGCATCCTGTCTAATGCCGTATTCTCAGCAAAGGGGCGGTAGTCCTCCTGATACATGAAGCCGTAATATAGGTAGTGGTACTCCATGTCAGTGAGGGGCTCCGTGCCATTGTGATACTTGAGCAGGAGGTTGGTATAGTAGTATGGCGAAGAGGTGGATAGCGTCTGATGGATGATATCCTCCTCATCGGGTATAAGTAGCGTCATCTCCGTCTCGGTTGCCATAAGAGGGTTTGTCTCCTCAGCGCTAAGCGTGGCGGGTGCTGAGAGTGCTACGGTGAGCAGTAGTGCTAATGTCAAATGTCTCATAATGTCGCGTAAGGTTATTGGTTTTTCAACCAACGCTCCCACTACCTTAAATCGTACTTCGTAACGGCCATTTTTGTTGCCTCGAAGAGTTCATTCGTACCCTCTACAAGTGGTAGGCGCACCTCGGGACGTGTGATGCCCATTGAGGCAGTCATGGTCTTAACGCCCGTGGGGTTACCCTCCTTAAAGAGAAGGGATAGAGGCTCTGCGAACCCTGCCATAGCCTGCTCGGCCTCGGCGATGTTGCCATCTAAGGCGTTGTGTATGCAGCGGCAGAAGCGCTCGGGAAAGGCATTAGCAGCCACGGAGATAACACCCGCGCCACCGCGCTTGATGAGCTCCACGGTAATGCCGTCGTCACCCGAGATTACGAGAAACTTCTCTGGCTTGCCGTCGAGAATCTCCTGCATCTGGTCGATGCTTCCCGATGCCTCCTTCACGGCCACAATCTTGTCGGTGGCGTGAGCAAGGCGCAGCGTTGTTGCGGCGGTCATGTTGACACCCGTGCGACCTGGTACGTTGTATATGATGACGGGTACGGGCGATGCCTCGGCTACGGCCATGTAGTGGCGGTAGATACCCTCCTGTGATGGCTTGTTGTAGTAGGGTACGACGCTCAGGATGCCCACGGTGCGCGATAGGTCGAAGCTGCGCAACTGCTCCACGAGGGCGTGAGTATCGTTTGTGCCCATGCCGGCAACGATGGGTACGCGGCCTGCGGTGTGATCTATAATAAAGTCGAGTACTTGCTGACGTTCAGCAAGTGAGAGTGTTGCAGTCTCGGCAGTAGAGCCGAGTGCTACGATGTAGTCGACGCCACCCATGATGACGTGCTCTACCATGCGCTCGAGGGCGGGGTAGTCTACTTCATAGTTGTTGAATGGTGTGATGAGGGCTACGCCCACACCCTTAATCATGTCGTGTATCATTGTGTCTTAGTTTGTGTCTGTAATAGTCTAAAATAGTGTGCCTTGGATAGGTTTTGCCTCCACTTTTGTGGGCTCTGGCTCTGTGGGGGTATGCTCCGTGGTAGGGGCTCCCTCAATCAAAGCCATGAACTCCTCTTCGTTGAGTATCGTCACGCCCAACTTCTCGGCCTTCTGTCGCTTTGCGGGGCCCATATTCTCGCCTGCAACGATGAAATCTACGTTGGCAGATACGGCGGCAAGATTACGGCCTCCATGCTCCTCAACAAGTGCCTTCATGTCGTCGCGCGAACGACCCACGAACTTACCCGAGATAACGACGCTCTTACCCTCTAAGGCGTTGGATGAGCGTTGCTTCTCCTCTATCTCGAACTTTAGTCCCGCGCTCTTAAGACGCTCTATGATAGCGCGGTTGCGCTCATCAGCAAAGTACTCTGTGATGGCTACGGCGATCTTTGCTCCCACCTCCTCAGCCTCGGAAAGTTGCTCGGTTGTAGCCTCTGCTATAGCATCAAGCGTGCGGAAGTGCGTAGCGATATATTTCGCTGTTGTCTCGCCCACGAAGCGTATGCCGAGTGCAAATAGCACGCGCTCGAAGGGTACGCCTTTGGATGCGCGCACACCATCGAGGATGTTAGCAGCTGACTTCTCGCCCAAGCGGGGAAGTGAGGCCAACTGCTGAGGGTTGAGGTCATAGATGTCGGCAATGTTTTTGAGCATGCCGTTCTCCCATAGTAGCTCTATAGTCTCGCCACCAAGACCCTCAATGTCCATCGCCTTACGGCCTACGAAGTGGACTATGCGACCCAAAATCTGTGGCTTGCACTCCGCACTATTGGGGCAGAAATGCTTTGCCTCGCCCTCGTAGCGCACAAGCTCGCTGCCACACTCGGGGCAATGGGTGATATACTCAAATGGTTTGCTATCGGCGGGGCGCTCCGAGAGCTCCACCTCGGTAATCTTTGGTATAATCTCGCCACCCTTTTCGACGTAGACCATGTCGCCAAGGCGTATGTCGAGGGTTGCAATCTGGTCGGCATTGTGTATCGAGGCACGCTTAACTATTGTACCCGCCAACTGCACGGGCTCGAGGTTAGCAACGGGTGTGATAGCTCCCGTGCGACCCACCTGGAAGTCGACGCTAACGAGGCGCGTTAGTGCGCGCTCAGCCTGAAACTTGTATGCCACGGCCCAACGTGGTGCCTTGGCCGTGGAGCCGAGGGTGCGCTGCTGTGCGTAGCTGTTTACCTTGATGACGATGCCGTCGGTGGCATAGGGTAGGCTCTTGCGCTCGGTGTCCCAGTAGGCTATAAATGTCTCGATCTCCTCTCGTGTGCGGCACACTTTCATGTGCTCCGAGACCTTGAAACCCCATGTGCGTGCAGCCTCGAGATTTTCGATGTGCGTAGCGAAGGGAAGGGTGTCGCTGGCTATGTGGTAGAGTGTGCAGTCCAAGCCACGGCGTGCCACGACCTGTGACGACTGCTGCTTGAGCGTTCCCGCAGCGGCGTTACGAGGGTTTGCCATGGGCGCTTCACCCGCTGCCTCACGCTCGCGGTTGAGGCGGTCGAATGAGGCGTAGGGCATGAATATCTCGCCGCGTATCTCGAAGTGGGCAGGGTAGCCCTCACCTCGTAGCTTCATCGGTACAGAACCTATGGTGCGCACGTTGTTCGTGACGTCGTCGCCACGCTTGCCATCGCCACGCGTCACGGCACGCTGCAATGCGCCATTCTCGTAGGTTAGCGATATGGCCGTGCCGTCAAACTTTAGCTCGCAGACAAACTCCACGTCGCTCACCTCGCGTGTGATGCGCTCTATCCACTCGCCAAGCTCCTCGCTCGAGTAGGTGTTGGCTAATGACTGCATAGCGTAGCGATGCTCGACGCTCTCAAACTCCGACGTAAGGTCGCTACCCACACGGCGGGTAGGTGAGTTGGGGTCGGCATTCTCGGGGTACTTAGCCTCCAAATCCTGCAGCTCGCGCAGTAGTGCGTCGAACTCGAAATCCGAGATGGTGGGGTTGTTCTCTACGTAGTATTGGTAGTTGCACCGCTCGAGTAGAACCTCGAGCTCTCGCATTCTCGCTATATCGTTGCTATGTGTCATCTCTCTTACGCGCATAATATGGGGTAAAGTTACACAATTTGTTTGTAACGGCGAAGAAATTTCGAAAAAATAAAAAAAATATTGCGCAATGCTTGCACATTATCAAATTGTCGCTACATTTGCGGAAAATTTCGGGGAGTCCATGATTGCAGATTACCGCTCCGAGATGTTTAACTAAATAAGTTTTTATTTTTAGATTTTATGGCTACTGATAACAAGAAGAGACGTCTAATTACAAGCTTCCACAACCTCACTGCTGAGCAGCAGGAGGAGGTTAAAGCACTATACCCACTCGGCTTCACCGAAGTGATGACACGCTACGATAAGCCCGATGGTTCATTCTTCTACACCGTGCCCTACGAGACAGAGGATACTTACTATATGGTGAAGATTGACGTTAAGGTCGACGATGGTCAGGATGACGACAACGACGGCTACTACGATGAGGACGACTTGAAGGGTGCAGATGAGTTGGCAGACGCATCTGATGAGGCTTCAGACGACGACTTCTAATAGCTACAAAAAGGGTGATAAAAAAACAATGCAACTCAGCGAGTTGCATTGTTTTTTTGTCCCTACTTGCGGTGGCTGCACTCCTTTGTGCAACCAGAACAGCGCGAGGTGTCACGGCATGTGAAGAGCCTCCATGCCTTGCGGATGATTACTGCAACGACAACCACGGCGATGACCGCTACAACGATACTCTGCCAGTCCATATGCGCCTACATGAATAGGAGGGTTATGTGGTAGCCCGCCCATGCTAAGAGCCATGCTATGGCGGTGTTGTAGAGTGCAGAGCCGATAGCCCACTTCCAGTTGAGTTCCGAGGCAACTGCCACGATGGTGGCGATGCAGGGGAGGTACAAGAGTGCAAAGATGAGGAATGCCACAGCTGTAGGTAGGCTCATGCCAGCGGCTACGCGCTCGCCAACTCTAAGCGTTGTCTCCTCCTCGGTGGCTTCCGCGTCGTCGGGGTGCGAGTGAAGCACGCTCATGGTGCTCACGACAATCTCCTTTGCGGGAATGCCCGAGATAAGGGCTACGGAGGCCTTCCAATCCATGTCCATAGGCTCGAAAATGGGCTGTGTAACCTTGCCTATCTCGCCCATGTATGACTGCTCATAGGTGTTGGTATTCTCGGCGTTAGCACCCTTGGCTGGACGTGGGTAGTAGCCCAATAGCCACACTACGATAGAGGCGATGAGGATGAGTCCACCCATCTTCTTGAGGTACTGTGCACACTTACTCCACATATGGCGGAGTGTGGTCTTAGGCATAGGGATGCGGTATGGCGATAGCTCCATAACGAATGGTGCCTCCTGCTCGCGGAACATGAAGCGGCGCATAAGGCGAGCGGTAATCACGGCAATGAGGATGCCCAAGATATACATAAGGAAGAGTACCGTGCCTGCATAGGCGTGGAAGAAACTACCGATAATCATCATGTAGATAGGTAGACGCGCGCTACACGACATGAAGGGCACGACCATGATGGTGATAAGGCGCGAGGTGCGACACTCGATGGTGCGACACGCCATAACTGCGGGTACATTGCAGCCGAAGCCCATGACCATGGGTATGAACGACTTGCCGTGTACACCCATGCGGTGCATGACCTTATCCATAATAAAGGCTGCGCGTGCCAAATATCCCGAGTCCTCGAGGAACGAGATGAAGAGGTACAATATCATGATGTTTGGTAAGAACACCAAGACGCTACCCACACCATTTATGACGCCATCGGTGAGCATATCGCGAAGTGCTCCCGCCTCCATGGCGTTACGCACGGCATTGTATAGCCACTCTACACCAAGTTCAATCCAGCCCTGGGGGTATGAGCCGAGCTCGAAGGTAGTGTAGAACATAAGCCACATGATGGCAAAGAAGATGGGGAAGCCCCATATGCGGTGAGTAACTATGGCGTCGAGCTTGTCACTCAGGGTGTTACGCATGTTCTTTGCGGCGGTGTAGGTCTCCTTCAAGGCACCCGAGATAAAGCCATATTTCTGGTTCGATATAGCTGTCTCTATATCCTCGCCGAGGGCATCCTCAATCTCCTTGCGTGCTTCTGTGGCCATCTTTTGCCAACGCTCAAGGTGGGGTGAGGACTCCAATAGGCCCACAATCTCCTTGTCGCCCTCAATCATCTTTAGGGCGAAGTAGCGGGGTGGGAAGTGAGCGATGAGCTCCTCGCGGTGCTGGCGCATATCGGCATTGAGTGCCGCGAGGCTCTCCTCGATGACCGAACCGTAGCCGATGTGGATGTGTCGCACACGCTTGTCGCTATTCTCGTATACCGCGACGATGGCGTCGAGAAGCTGCTCAATGCCTCGACCTGTGGGTGCTACAACTGGAATCATAGGCACGCCAATCATGCCGCTGAGGGCCTCGTGGTCGAACTTCGCGCCGCTGGCTTCGAGTTCGTCGTACATGTTCATGGCAATGACCATGCTTGGGCTCATGTCGATAAGCTCAGTGGTGAGGTATAGGTTGCGCTCGAGGTTCGAGGCAACGATTGTGTTGACGATAACGTCGGGGGTGTCGTCTATAATATGGCGGCGCACGTAGACCTCCTCGGGTGAGTATGCCGAGAGGGCATATGTGCCGGGTAGGTCGGTAATCTCGAGGGTGTAGCCCTTATAGGTGAGCGAGCCACGCTTGGCATCTACCGTAACACCGCTATAGTTGCCCACATGCTCGCTACGGCCGCAAAGCGTGTTGAAGAGCGATGTCTTACCGGCATTGGGGTTGCCCACCAAGCCCACGCGTATCTGCTTGAGACTGCGGTCTACGGCGCTCTCCACGATATTCTCCTCTGTTACCAACGATGTGGCCTCGTACTCCGAGAGGCGTTTAGCCTCCTCGTGCGTCATCACCACAATCATCTCGGCCTCCTTGCGGCGTAGTGAGATGTCGTAGCCCATGATGTGGTACTCAATGGGGTCCTTAAGTGGCGCATCTAACACCACGGTGACCTCCTGACCCTTAACGAAGCCCATCTCCATTATGCGACGACGGAAGCCACCATAGCCAAGCACCTTGACTATCGTAGCCGTCTCCCCTGTCTTTAATTCACTTAGTCGCATACTTATATATTCTTTTTATTTTGGCGCAAAGATACTATATAAGGGTCGCATGTGCAATCCCCACAAATAGGGATTTTGCTTTTTGTAGCTTCGGCGAGCGTGATGTTTGGTAAGTATAAATAGTTAATTTGTCGGAAAATCATCACTTTAGGGGTCATTTTTTTTTCCAAAAAATTTGGAAACCAAAAATAATTTATAACTTTGCGAGACGAAAAACCTTTAATAAATTATTGATATGAAGACATTGGTAGAGAACATCGCAGCTCAGTATGCAGCATTCGCTGAGAACGCAAATGCGCAGGTAGAGAAGAATAACAAGGCAGCAGGCACACGTGCTCGTAAGGCAGCTTTGGAGCTTACAAAGCTTCTTAAGGAGTTCCGCAAGGTATCTGTTGAGGCTAGCAAATAATTAAATTTCTTGTGAAAAGCCGCAATCTGTGGCGCTTCAATCAAAACCACCAATGGGATGTACGTCAAGTACTACCCATCGGTGGTTTTTTCATGCCAGCACCACACCCTTTCGACAAGAAATTTGCTATATTACGTCACGTATGTCCTATCCTGGCTATCTTCATGTCGAGGCCAAGCCTAACCCATTCTGATAAGAAATCTGGTCGTGGGGCGGTACTCCCCGCTTTGCGTTTTCTGCCTTTATTTTTCTTGCTAACCTTTTGTATTTCATTTTTTTTTCCTACCTTTGTCGCGTAATGTGTAATTAAGGCTATGAAGATTAAGCAGCAGTACAAGGTGCGCGAAATGGCTGGCGAGCATGTGGTTATCATGCAGGGTAGTTATGGTGCAGATATGACACGTATCATCTCATTGAACGATAGCGCTTTATATCTATGGAATGCCCTTGCCGATAGGGAGTTCTCTGTGACAGATGTGGCAAACCTACTGGCTGAGTACTACGGCATAGACGATGCAATAGCCGAGCGTGATGCTGCACGCTGGGTAGAGCGCCTCGAGGAGTGTGCACTTGTCGAGTAGCCCAAATTTACGTAATATGAGCAGATTAAAGGTGATATACGCAACGATTTTGGCGGCCATATATGTGGCGGCCTCGCTGCTTTCTCCCCTCTCTGTTCTTGCGTGCGACCATCCCCACCACACGCACCATGCCAACCACAGTGCCGCGGTAGAGGTGCATGTGGGGTGTCATTGCCATAGTCATGTGGCAGTCGCGGAGTGTGGCACAGAGACTCTCAATGGCGTGTGCTGCGACCACAACCACGAGTTGCTTAGCGACAACTATACGCAGTTTATCGACTCAACGGAGCGCGGTAGCAGCGTAACTATATCACTCTATTTGATCTCCACCTCTGTTGCCATTCTGGGCGACATGTTGGAGCACAACCCAATGCTCTTAGCCACCGAGGCACGTTATGGTGGCGATGAAGCCTTGCCGCTTAGGGCGGCATCCTCAAGGTACGACGCTCTGCGTGCCCCACCCACCTTTGCTTAAGGCATAGTGCGCCCGTGTGGTGCTGCTTTGCCTCTGTTTTGCACTCTCTACTTCGTGGTGGAGGGTTATACTCGTATAACATATAAGCAATTAATACCCAACAATATAAGATGAAAAACAGAGTTATTATTCTACTTGTAGCACTCCTGATGTTGCCCGTTGTGGCTATGGCACAGAGAGTAGTTACAGGTGTGGTGGTGGATGCCAACAGCGAGCAGCCTCTTATTGGTGCGTCGCTCTACTGGAAGAACACCACAGCGGGTGCTACGACATCCGTAGATGGCACATTCTCACTTCGCCGCGTTAGTGGCTTCGAGACTTTGGTTGTGGACTACCTCGGCTACGACATTCTCGAGATGGAGATGTCTGATAAAGATGTAAACGAGGTGACTATCAAGTTGCAGCCCTCGGCAGTAGATATCGACGAGGTCGTTATCGAGGGTCAGCAGCGCGGCAACTATGCTAAGCAGGGTGGTATTACACGCCAGGAGCAGATCTCCTTTGCGGGACTCTGTAAGATGGCATGTTGCTCTTTGGCAGAGTCTTTCGAGAACTCAGCATCTGTAACCGTAGGCTATAGCGACGCAATTTCGGGTGCACGCCAGATCAAGATGCTCGGCCTTGCGGGTACCTACACACAGATTCTCGACGAGAACCGCCCCATCATGCAGGGCGCGGGTGCTACTTATGGTCTAAGCTATACACCTGGTATGTGGCTCAACTCTATCCAGGTATCTAAGGGTGTGGCATCTGTAACTGCGGGCCACGAGGCCATCACAGGTCAGATTAACCTCGAGCACCGCAAACCTACCGACGATGAGCGCTTCTTCCTCAACGTATATTTCGACTCGGAGCTTCGTCCCGAGATTAACATGTCGTCGGCTATTCCTCTTACGCCCGATAAGAGCCTCTCTACAGTCATCATGGCACACGGCTCGCTCGACACCTCGAAGCACGATATGAATAAGGATGGTTTCGCGGATATGCCCAAGGCCAACCAGATTAACGTGGCGAACAAGTGGTTGTGGCAGAATAGCGGTGGCGTACAGCTTCGCTGGGGCTGGAAGGTGGTCAACGAGAATCGCCTCGGTGGTCAGATGGACTACAAGAAGAGCCTATACGATGAGATGGTAAACAACCTTGAGTCTAATATCTATGGTTCGGCTATCCACAACCGCAATATCAACGCATATGTTAAGGCTGGTATTCCCGTTGGTTATGAGCGTACATTTACCGGCGATCCAGCAGATGCTGTGCAGAACAACGTGGCTATGGTCTTCGACTACGATAACTATCTCACCGACTCATACTTTGGTCGTAGCAATATTGATGTCAAGGAGAATACATTCCGCTTCAATATTACCTATGCGCACTACTTTACACAGCGCTCATCGCTCAATGCTGGTGCTTCATTCTATGCCCGCATGATGAACGATAATTATAGCCACTTTGGCTCTCGTGATGAGGCAAACAACATCTGGATGCTCAATAACAAGAGCACACTTATGGAGCCCGGTATCTTTGCAGAGTACACATACCAGATCGAGGAGAAGTTCTCACTTGTGGCGGGTATTCGTGGCGATTACGCGCTTGTTGGTGACAACTACTACGCTCAGGAGGTTAAGAGCAAGCCTCTTATTACTCCTCGTGCGCATATCAAGTGGAATATCACTCCCCGTACGACATTGCGTGCATCGGCAGGTATGGGTTACCGCCGTCAGAACCTAGTCACGGATAACATCTGGATGATGACTACCTCACGCGAGATATTTAACTTGAATGGCTTGAAGGATGATATGGAGGCGGCAGCGACATTTGGTGGTAGCCTCTCGCAGACATTCCCTCTTGCGGGTGACGACATGGCTACTATCAGCTTCGACTACTTCCGTACGCAGTTCTTCAATACCATGGTTTTCGACCAGGAGACTGCCGACAACTCTATACTTATATATAATAGTACGGGTAAGTCGTTCACGGATAACTACCAGATTGACTTCAACTGGACACCATTCCGTGGCTTCGACCTCTTCGCTACATTCCGCTATACCAATGCTAAGATTACGTTGGAGCGCGATGGCGAGCAGGTTCTTGTAGAGCGTCCTCTCACCTCACGTTATAAGGGCCTTATCAATATTCAGTACGCCGTAGGCCGCTGGGTGTTCGATGCTACAGCGCAGCTCAATGGCCCTATGCGTCTGCCCGAGCTCGATGGCGACCTTGTGAAGGCTAAGGAGAACCCTAACCTATCACCCATCTATCCCATGTTCTTCGCACAGGTGAGCTACAAGATGAGCAACCTTACGCTCTATCTCGGTTGTGAGAACATCGCAAACTACATGCAGGGTACCAAGGGTCATGGTCAGGCTCCCATCATCGGCGGCGAGACCCCATACGACCCAGGCTTCAACTCATCAATGGTGTGGGGACCACTTATGGGTCGTAAGTTCTATATCGGTCTCCGCTTGAATATATATTAATACAATAAACTAAGAATAAGTACGTTAACTAAACAAAACACTATACTAATATGAAGAAGATTATCTTGGTGCTTTTTGTAGCACTTTTCAGCTTCGCAGTAGCCGAGGCACAGCAGCCCAAGGGCGAGAAGAAGACCGTGACCACAACCTTCGTAACAGACATCGACTGCGCTGGTTGCGCTAAGAAGGTGGACAACACCATCCCCTACGAGAAGGGTGTTAAGGATGTAAAGGTGGATGTTGCGGCAAAGACCGTTACCGTAACCTATGATCCTGCAAAGACCAACAACGAGACCCTCATCAAGGCCTTCGCAAAGATTAAGATTAAGGCTGAGGTTGGTTGCGCTGAGCAGGGCGAGGCTAAGGCTTGCACCGATGCTTGCTGCACAGGCCACAAGCACTAAAACGAGATAAGGGGTTGTCCACGCGGACAACCCCTTAATCTTTTAATTAGTAGTGAGTAATGTGAGAAATTAGTAATTACTACTCTCGTTGTTGTTCTCAATTACCTCACTCTCTTCTACCTCCTCGTAGGTCACCTCTTCGCCCACCTCATCATCGATAGGCTCAGGGAGTACTGGAAGTTCCGATTTGCCGATAAGCCACCAGCCACGATATGTGTAGTACATGCTGACAAGTGAGCCAATCACTGAGATTATTAGAGCAAAGATGAGTAGGCCAAATGCGCCCTTCGACGCCTTAAGAGCGCTCTCCATCTCACTGAAGTCCTCCATATCCTCGCCGGCAATATCCTCGCCGATACCCGACATAAAGATGTGGCTATTCTCCACGACCTCTGTAGTCTCCTCGTTAGCTGTCTGATCGACCTCCAATGCGCTAATCATCGCTGCGGTGATAGCAATAATCAAAAGAATAGCACCCACGGCAGCTGAAATGAACGATACGAGGTATCCAATGAAGATGCTGTTAGCGCCTTTCTGTGCAATCTCAGGCATTGCGGCAGCCTTGCGTAGACGTATGATTGCTATGAACTCGATAATGATGCCAGCAAATGCCGCAGCATCAGCAAGTGAACCGATGATGTCACTAAGCATGCCCAAGTTAAGAGAGGCGATGCTGCTCAATAAGCCCGAAGCGACTGAGCCGATAAGCGTGATTAGAAGACCTAACTTTAGAAGCTTAATAGCGCTCTGCAACGACTCGGGAGCGGCAGCCTGCCACTTCTTAACATCGAAGAAGAATATCCACATAAAGACGTACGCAGCGATAGATGCCACCGCCACGATGCCAAAGAGGGCTAATATGCTAACAACAGAACCTAAACTAACGTCATCGACACTCTCAGCCTTGCTGAATATTACAATAAGTATCGCCAAGCCGATAACGGCAAGGAGTGTGCATCCGATATTTAAGTAAAGTATGTTGCGCTGTCTTTTCCACATTGCGCTCACGGCCTCCTTCCAACTCTTGGCCGCCTCGATAGATTGCTGATAGGGTGTCATAATTATAGGTGTTTTAGTGTTATTTGCGGAAAATAAAGTATACGGCAAGTACCAAGCAGAGGAAGCCTACGTAGTGGTTCCACTTAAGGCCCTCATGCAGAAATATCGCCATAAAGAGCGAGAATACAACAAGTGATATCACCTCCTGTATAACCTTAAGATGCCAGAGGGTGAATGGACCACCAAACTCTGTGCTGCCGAGGCGGTTCGCGGGCACCTGAAAGCAGTACTCGAGGAGTGCCACGCCCCAGCTTATGAGTATCACTACGAGCATGCCCTTGAACAAGAAGGGCTTGTCGGGCGACGTGAAGCGTTCGAGCTTATCCTTAAAGGCGATATGTCCGTACCACGCCAGGGTCATAAAGATGTTTGAACAGACAAGAAGTGCTATTGTTGAAAGACCTCTTCCAAGCATGTTATTTCGTTTTTAATATTGGTTTAATAGGACAAATTTATAAAAAAAATGGTAAATAGAGGTGGTGCGTGCGCTTTTTTTTGTTTGTCTCATAATTTCGTTGTAAATTTACACCGATTATTGTATTATAAACTATAACCAACGCATGATGAACAAAATTTTAGGACTTACCGCTATGGGAATTTTCGCAGTGTCAACTGCTGTTACGGCTCAGGAGGTTGAGCAGCCCTGGATCGTTGACCGCTTCGACGACATCAAGGTTATCCGCTATGAGGTGCCAGGTTTCGAGAACCTTACACTCAAGGAGAAGGAGTATGTTTACTACCTTACAGAGGCAGCTAAGTGTGGCCGCGATATCCTTTTTGATCAGAACTTCAAGTATGGTTTGGCTATCCGCCGCTCTTTCGAGACCATCTACACCGAGGCTCGCAACACCGCAGAGGCTGAGAGCGCAGAGTTCAAGGCTTTTGAGAAGTACTTGAAGAAGATGTGGTTTGCTAACGGCATCCACCACCACTACTCAAACGATAAGTTTGTACCTGAGTTCTCTGAGCCATGGTTCCGTGCTCAGTTGGCTCTCTATATCAACGACACTAACCGCCAGATGGATGACGAGCTCCTTTGCCGCATCATCTTCGATGCAGAGCTCTACGCATCACGTCTTAACCAGAAGGCTGGTGTAGATGTTATCACCGCTTCGGCTAACAACTACTACGAGGGTGTTAACCAGGAGGAGGTAGAGGCATTCTACGCTGCTATGGCTGCTGCTGACGAGGGTAACCCCGAGCCTATCTCTTATGGTCTTAACTCTAAGCTCATGAAGAACGAGAAGGGTGAGGTATACGAGAACGTATGGCACGTAGGTGGTATGTACTCTGCAGCTCTCGAGCAGATTATCTTCTGGCTTGAGAAGGCAGAGAAGGTTGCTAACCCCACACAGCAGGCTTACGTACGTGCACTCATCGACTACTATACCACAGGTGACTTGAAGAAGTTCGACGAGTACAACGTACTCTGGGTGCGCGACACCGACACTAACGTAGACTTTGTTAATGGCTTCATTGAGAGCTATGGCGATCCCCTCGGCCGTAAGGCTTCATGGGAGTCTGTAGTAAACTTCCGCGACGTGGAGGCTTGCAAGCGTACTGCTATCATGGCTGCAAATGCTCAGTGGTTCGAGGATAACGCTCCTATCAACCCTGCATACCGCAAGGAGGAGGTTAAGGGCGTATCTGCAAAGGTTATTACTGTGGCTATGCTCGGTGGCGACTGCTACCCCGCAACAGCAATCGGTATCAACCTCCCCAATGCTGACTGGATTCGTAAGGAGCACGGCTCAAAGAGTGTGACTATCGACAACATTACCTATGCTTATGCTAAGGCTGCCGATGGCAACGGTTTCAACGAGGAGTTTGTACTCCGCGCTGAGGACCGCGAGCGTATGCGCCTCTATGGCAAGCTCTCTGATGACCTCCATACCGACCTCCACGAGTGTCTTGGTCACGGTTCAGGTCAGCTTGCTCCTGGCACTAAGGGTGACGAGCTCCGCACATACTCTTCAACACTTGAGGAGGCACGTGCAGACCTCTTTGCACTCTACTACCTCGGCGACCAGAAGCTCGTTGAGATTGGTCTTATCCCCACACTCGACGTTGCATGGGCACAGTACAGCAAGTATATCATGAATGGTATGCAGACACAGCTTTCTCGTATCGAGCTTGGTAAGGATGTAGAGGAGTCTCACATGCGTAACCGCAAGCTCATCGCTGAGTGGTGCTACGAGAAGGGTAAGGCTGAGAATGTTATCGAGATCGTTGAGAAGGATGGCAAGCACTATGTTGTTGTAAACGACTTCGTACGCCTCCGCGAGCTCTTTGGTGAGCTTCTCTGCGAGGTTCAGCGCATCAAGTCTGAGGGTGACTACGAGGCTGGTAAGGCACTTGTTGAGGGCTACGCAGTAAAGGTAGAGCCTAACTTCCACGCTGAGATTATCGCACGTAACAAGGCACTTAATATCGAGCCTTATGGTGGCTTTGTTAACCCCAACTACCACCCTGTATACGATGCTGCTGGCAACATTGTTGATGTAACAATCACTTACGACAGCAAGTACATCGACCAGCACCTTGAGTACTCATCTAAGTATTCATTCCTTCCCACATTCAACTAATTTGTTGTTAGAGTGGTGCATCTGCGCCGCTTCAATCAAAGCCCCGAATGGAACGTACGTAAGTACTAACCATCCGGGGCTTTTTCATGTCAGCGCCACATCTGCACCACTCTAACAACAAATTTACTCCTTTATACCTCTTTGTCTAAGAACTTCTCGTCGAAGTTAACCAAGTAGACGCGTTCCGTGGCACGGGTAATTGCAGTGTAGAGCCACCTCATCATATCTCTCGACATCTCCTCATCGCCAAACAAGCATCTATCAACGAAGACAGTCTTCCACTGTCCACCCTGTGCCTTATGGCACGTCACAGCATAGGCGAACTTCACTTGCATGGCGTTAAAGTGGCAGTTCTCGCGGATGGCACGATAGCGCTTCGTGCGCGACTTTATATCCTCATAGTCCTTCTCTACCTCGTAGAAGAGCTTGCGACTCTCCTCGCGCGTTAGCGATGGTGACTCCGAAGCCAGCGTGTCGAGCATGACTTTAGCCTCCATCGCGTAGTCATTATAGTCGGGAAACTCCACCACGGCATCTATAAACCTGAAGCCATAGAACTCCTCGAAGCGGCGTATGCGCTTAAGGCGTACCACGTCACCATTTGCCACGAACGACATCGGTGAGTGCTCATCGCGCTCGGCATAGAAGTAGTTGTTCTTCACTATCATTAGCATATCGCCACTCTCTATCTCCTCCTCTGCCGAGAGGTTGTAGCGGCGTATGCCCTCGTTATATTTGTTTGCACGCTTATTGGAGCGCGTGATAACTATCGTCTCGTCGCGGCCATACTTCGAGTAGCACTCCTCCAATGCTTCGAGTAGTTCACTGCCCTCTACACTGCGGAAGTCGGGGTGTGACATATCGAAGCGTGGTATCTCGTAGAGGCGGTTCTCGAGCATGCAACGCAGCATCGTGGCATTAAATAGTATTCCCGAGTCCTGCGTCTGGCGCACCACCTCGTCCATGGTGTTGTAGTCAACATCGCCGTAGGGTAGTAGCTCTGCAGGGTCGAGTGCGGGGCTATAGTCAATGCCCACTGGAGGAAGCTGAGCGTCGTCGCCCACGAGCATTAAGCGGCACTCCTTACCACTGCGCACATACTTTATGAGGTCCTCAAGGAGGTTGCCCGAGCCAAACGTGGCACCCTCGGATGAAGCAGTCGAGAGCATCGAGGCTTCGTCGACAATGTAGACAACATTCTTATCCTTGTTGTAGTCGAGCGAGAACTTCGACTCGTAGTCGGTCATCGTGCGCTCACGATAAATCTTCTTGTGTATGGTATATGCCTCCTTCTGGGCATAGTGCGAGAGTACCTTTGCGGCACGTCCTGTAGGTGCTAAGAGTATCGTTTTGATACCCAATTCGTTGAGTGCTGCAACGAAGGCTGCGATAATGGTCGTCTTACCCGTTCCGGCATATCCATTAAGCAGGAAGATACGCTCATAATCTACCTCTGTTACCCACTCGGATAATTTTTCTATGATTTTTTTTTGGTTAAAAGTTGCTTCAACCGATAATTTTGCGTAAATTTGATGCGAAATATGTGTGCTAAGCATAGCTCCCTATTTTGACATAAACGTTAAGACGATACAAACTTAATAAAAAATAATTACAAAATGAAAAATTCAAGATCACTCTTGGCTACTATTGTTGTTGCTGCACTTGTGTTGCTTGGTGTGGCAATCTTCCTAATCATTCAGATTGGTAAGGTAGTATCAACCCCCATTCAGTTCGAGAATCACTTCGAGGAGCGTACAGCAGCCGTTGTTGAGAAGGGCCAGTATGTAGTAAAGCTCGAGCAGGCTTATCGTGACAACAATCCCGAGAAGAAGTTTACTGTAAATTGGGATGAGCTTACAGATTTCGCGTTGAATGGTACTATGGAGTATCACAGCCAGATCTACGATGAGAACAACTTGGAGAACGCTGCTATTATCGAGGAGCTCCGCAAGCAGGATCCTAACTGGAAGAACGAGCGCGTTGTTCGCGTAGCTGTTCGTGATACTGTATTTGATGATATCTACGGCAAGTGCCGCCTTACTGAGGAGGAGATGGTTAACTTGCGTTATATCCCCTTCACAAACAACGAGGTTGAGTTCCAGCTCGACACTGCAACTTATGAGTCTGGCGCATACCGCACTCACTTGCTTTGCTGCCACGCTCCATATGTAAAGTTCATCGACCACAAGACCTACAATAAGGAGTTCTGGAACCTTCTTGATGAGAAGTTTGTTTACTTCATCAACCACCAGGATGCAAGCGAGGATATGAAGAAGATGAAGGCTGATGGTATCAAGGCTGTATTCGACAAGAAGGGCGAGGATAAGTATATGATTGGTACATCACACCCTATCCCAATGGATGATCAGTTCTTCGGTATTACTTTCGGTAGCCTTGAGGAGCCTACAAACGAGGCACTTCAGCCACTCAGAGGCGGTAGCGCTAAGTAGTCATGATGCAAACATCACTAAATAATGTGTCCATCCGCCTCAAGTCGGGTGGACACTCTTTTTCAGCTGAGGTGTTAAGTGCCGAGGTGCGCAATGCTTCACATCCCGTGGAGGTCGCGGTGCTCACAACAAAGAGTACGCTTGTACCTGAGGAGTTCTTCGATGCTCACCATGCAGCAGACTGCCTCGCAGAGGTGGGCCTCGCTCCAACTATGGGTGAGTGTGCCGTGTATAGCAACGCTAAGAGTAATGTTGTGGCTGTGATGGCACTCAATAAGCACTGCTATGAGCAGCTTACCGAGGCGATACCCTCGGGTGTTACATTCACCTCACCACTCTTGGATGATGAGCTGCCAGAGAAGGGTAGTATTCTTCACCTCGAGGCTGATGTGCTCTATGTGCGTGTTGCCGATGGAGGTTTGCTCTTAGCTGAGGCCTTCGAGTGTAAGAACGATGCCGATGTGTTGTACTACCTCGCAAAGGTAGATGAGGTGTACAATATATATACTATGTACGCGCGCGCGAAGGGCGATGTAAAGCGCCTACACAAACTTTTGAAACCCCTATTTAAGGACTTGGTATGCGAATAATAAGCGGAAAATATCGCGGTCGCACCATCGTGCCACCACGCAACTTGCGTGCACGACCTACGACAGACTTTGCAAAGGAGAACCTTTTCAATGTTCTCGGCAATCTTGTGGACTTTGAGGAACTCGACGTACTCGACCTATTCTCGGGTACGGGCTCTATAAGCTATGAGTTTGCATCGCGCGACGCACGTAGTGTGACCTCTGTGGAGGTAAATAGCGTGCACCACAACTTTATCCGACAGACGGCACGCGACCTTAAGTTCGAGAACTTCTTTGCTGTAAAGGCCAATGTATTCCTCTACCTTAAGAGTTGTATGAAGAAGTTTGATCTCATATTCTCAGATGCGCCATACGATTTGGAGGGTAGTGAGGAGGTGATTCGCCTGGTATTTGAACGCGATTTGCTAACTGAGGATGGCTTGCTTATCTTTGAACATTCTAAAGATCAGGATGTTAGTAGCTTTCCTTATTTCTGGCAGACACGTAGCTATGGAAGCGTGCAGTTCTCGTTCTTCAAAAAAGAGTAATTTTTTTTCAAAAAAAGTAGCGAAAAGTTTTGTTAGTTTAATAAAAAATGCTACCTTTGCAACGCAATCGAGAAATAACGATTGTAAGGCTCTAAAAATGGTGTGGTAGTTCAGCTGGTTAGAATACCTGCCTGTCACGCAGGGGGTCGCGGGTTCGAGTCCCGTCCATACCGCCAAGAGGAGTAATCCTCCCATATTTTTAATAGAGCCAAACTGGTGTGGTAGTTCAGCTGGTTAGAATACCTGCCTGTCACGCAGGGGGTCGCGGGTTCGAGTCCCGTCCATACCGCTCAAAGGATGATCTAAAGGTCATCCTTTTTTTGTTGTGTTAGTTTATCTGTGATGATGACGATGCTACTTGCGTAGCATACGAGTCTGCACTATGATGCTTTAGAGAGCAAGCACCCGCGCATCCTATTGCATGCTCATTCGCTTTGCGAATCGTCATCACCTTAACACTGTCTACACCGTGCGCTATTGTCGGCACTACTCACTGAATAGGGGATTGAGCCGATATGGTAGTGTCTATTGCTCGGGCGTGCGCCCTGCGCTATATGGTATCGGCTCTTCGACTATAGTCGTTCGAGTCCCGTCCATACCGCTCTCTGTGAAATCAAAAAAAAGAGCTACCCGATGTAGGTAGCTCTTGTCAATATAGTTCTATGGTTTCTTACCATGTTTTGCATGTTGGGAGAACCATAGGCTTAGCGCAAACGGGTGATTCTGGGAACAAATAGCTTGCAGCAAATGTATTGTACTCAGCGATACCTTCGTTCATCTTGGCGAAGTTCTCAGTAGTTATAGCTGCCTCGCTAGCAAATGAGAATGATGTGTCGCTAGCTGTTCCGTAGCCTGATACATTGTGTGTAGAGATGGCGTAGCAACCGAGAACCTTATTTGTACCACTCAAGTAACCAACAATGCTACCTACATTTTTCTTTGTACACTCGATAGTAGAGTTGCTGTAGCAGCCAACAATCCATGCACTACCATCGTGACCCTCCATTACAGAGCCTGCGATACCGCCAACTTCTGCGCCAGTCGACTTGATTGTACAATCAGTGCTAGTGCAGTTAATGATATAGCCATACTGGCCAAAGCAGTAGTCGCGGAAGAAGCCAGCGATACCGCCAACTTGGCCATTACCAGAGATGTTAGCCTTGTTGTGGCAGTTGATAATCAAACAACCGTATGCTTGTGCGATAATACCAGCAATTTGTTTGCCTTTGCCGACAACCTTTGTATTAGCATCAGTTGTACACTTCTCAATTGTTACCACTGGCAAACGCTTTGCGCCTGGATTTGCCATCCACTCTGCAATATATGCTTTATCAGGGTCATCGTAGTGGTCCATAGCCTCTGCTGAGATACCAGCTACGTTGCTGTTACCATAGATGTATGAATTTCTAACATTGATGTTGTAAATGTAAGAGCCATCGTCTACGTATGCAATAGGAGCAATGTATGAACCTGTAGAGTAGATAGTTGCATTGTCAAAATTGAGGTCTGTAATCTCGACATTCATACATCTGCCAATAAAGCCTGTAATAGTGTATGAAGACAACATAGTCACATTCTTAAGTGTGTAGCCATTACCATGTACAACGCGGTCAATGTAGGTGTTTACTACTGGCTGGTGTGTACCCACCTGTACCCAGTTGCTACCATCTGGCTTACCATTAGCGTCAATAGTTACAGGAGTCTCAGTGTACTTATATGTCTCGTTTGCCGCATCCTCTTCTACAGTGAACATGGGCATATTGATGTTTGTCATGATCTCGAGATTCATGTTGTTCTTCTTCACGTTCGACTCGTAGCTCCACTTCAAGAGACCATTTGCTGTGTATGCATAGACTGTATTGCCATCAATTTCGTAATCCTTAGTTGGGCGAACTACATATGTGTGCTCACCTTCAAGGATTGATGCAAAACCGCTGGCAACAAAGTTTGTCTCTGCACCCTCAGCTGTGTTGTTCATAGGATCGAAGTACTCGAAAGTACCACCGCGAACCTCAATAGTTGTATCTGCGCGATCCGCATCTCTCTTATTGAGTACGAAACGGGACTTAGCCTCGTTGGGGAAGTAGCCACCATTAATGAAGACCTTGCCAGTGCCACGAGTGTAAATAACTGCGTTGGCCTCACCATTAGCATCTACGCCAGCCTCATAAATACCACCATTAATGGTAACCTCTCCATCTGCGATGACGGCATAGCCATCGTTGCCATCAACAGCCTTGATTGTACCCTCACCATTGATTGTAAGTGTTGCACCCTCCTCAACGATGATAACATCAGTATAGCCATTCTTTGCTGTGTTCTCGATGGTGAAGCCATTGAGGTTAAGCACAGCGTTGATGCCCGAGCGAACGTAGATAGGATTGCCAATTACATAGTCTCTGTCAAGTGTTACGATACCATCGTTGACGCCTGCTTTGTAGCCCTCAACATTTGCAAATGCCTCGAATACGTAGTACTGGCGATCCTGGTTCTCGAAGTTATCGTCGATAGTGATGTTGATCTCAGTTGCAGTTGTCAACACGTTACCGATGATTGTGGTAAGGTGGTTACGCTGTACAGGGATCTCTGTAATGAAGTGTGTCTCCTTGATACGACCCTGATCCTGGTCGAATACCTCCATCTTGAAGTGGATAGGTGTCTGTGTGTCTGTAGCAAGGATGTAGTCAGTGAATAGTGTCATGTGAGTGTGACGCTTTTCACTATTGTCATTTGTAATGCCATAAGGATTAAAGTTGTCATAACCCTCAGTGTAATAGTGATTTGCAAGGGAATTCTTGCCTACAGTAGAAGCATACTCATACTCGTAGTACTCCTTAACATATTCACCAGAAATCTCACCTGTTACAGCGTTGAAGGTGTTAGCATGGAATGCATCGTAAGTAACTTTAACGCTCTTAGGATCTACATTGAGGTTGAGCTCTGCAAGGTCAGTAGCGATGACGCGAACCTTACCATAGGGACGTGTCAACTCGATATCCTGAGCCGAAGAGTTTGCGATAGTGAGATCCTTAGTTGCGAAATAAGCATCGGTATACTCATCATTAATAGCATCCTCAGTAAGAGTAATCTGACCAAGGTTGTTACCAATGATGTGACGCAAACCGAGCTCTGCCTGATCAGCGACAGACTCGCTCAACTCATTGTTGTTCCAAGAATCCTGTGGGACGAAGTCTGCGAACACTACGAAGTGATAGCGACGGTTAGGAACGAGACGAAGGTCGAATGTAATGGGCTCGTACTTGTCAACAATCTGTACCAAACGATCCTTTACAGGAGTAGCGCCGACATAGCCCTCCTCATTAAAATCGTAAACCTCCAAAGAGTAGCGAAGGTCTACATTCTTCCAGTCTTCCTCTGTGAGGTAGTCGATAGCACCATAAGCACTATCATGACCATTGCGACCATCCTTGTCGGCACGTGTAGCGCCGAGCTCAGGAGTAGCGACAGCAAGCTGGAAATCGACCTCGTTGCCGGTGTTAGTGCTAACACCTTCGAAGTCTGTCTGACATGATGCTAACCCGAGCACCAATGCAGCCAATGCGAATAATCTAACTTTCATAAAAAAAATGTAAAAAATTATTGTTTGTTTCCTTGTTTCTATGCTAACCTCTTGTATTGTCCTCTTTCACTTTGTTTTGTGCCATCTACACGCTATGCGTAAGTATGCAAGTTGTGCGTTTTAGTATATATGCAACTATAATGAGCTAATGTATTGATTATTAACGATAAAATGCGTCATCTATAGCATTAGCTGCGCGAGGCACACAGGGGGTATGTGTATAATTATTATAATTGGAGGGGGAGTACTCAATTACACTATGCAAATATAGTATTTTATCTTGAAAAAACAAGTGTTTATATGAAAAATCTGAGTGGTGTCACCATAGTGTTACACGCACTCAGATTCTCAATATGTGTTAATTTTGGAGTAATTGCGAACTACTCGATTGTGGTGGGGATGTGGTATGTTTTCAGTTCTTTGATATACTCCCTCTCATTGCCGTTGACGAGAGTGTTAAGTAGGTTGTGAAACTCCTTGGAATGATTGTGGTGGCGCGTGTGGCAGAGCTCGTGCAACATGATAAACTCGCGAAGATGCTCGGGGAGGAGCATCACAAAGAGCGAGATGCTGATGCCATTGCGTCCGCTGCACGACCCCCAGCGGGTGTGTGCAGAGGATATGCGTAGTGTGTTGTAGCTAAAGCCATGCTCCCTTGCAAGGCGCGATAACGTGGCGGGGATATAGGCACGTGCCTCGCGGCGTAGGTGCTCTACATCCTGAGTGGTGATGGTGGAGTATTGTGCCACGCGCTGGCTGATGCGCTGACGCGTCCGTTCAATCCATTCAATTTTACTTTCGGCAAAGGCTAACGCCACGGAGCGACTTGTAAAGAGTGGGTATGTGAGGCGTAGTGTGCCATCGCGGCGCACGACAAGGCGAATAGAGCGTGCACGCAGTGAGCGTACACACTCTATCGTTCCAAGTGTTTTGTGCTCGATGAGGGCCATTAACCGATACGCTGGCGCACAACCTCGAAGAGCATGATTGCCGCAGCTGCCGCAACGTTGAGCGACTCGGTGTGACCGATAAGAGGAATAGCCAACTGCTCGTCGCAGAGCTTAAGTACCTCCTTCGAGATGCCCTTATCCTCGGCACCCATAACGATGACCGTAGGCTTGGTGAAATCGGCATCGTAGAGGAGCTTTGTGCTCTTCTCTGTAGCGGCTACAATCTGGAAGCCCTCCACCTGCAACGTCTTGAGAGTATTGCGGATAGAGCCTACGCGGCATACGGGGATATTATTCAAAGCACCTGCCGATGAGCGAATAGCATCGCCATTTACGGGGGCTGAGTTCTTCAAAGGTGTGATAAGGCCGTGGGCACCTGCGCACTCTGCAGAGCGGGCGATGCCGCCGAAGTTACGCACGTCGGTAACGCCATCAAACACTACGATAAGAGGTGTCTCGTCCTCGGGAACGCGCTCGAGGATGTCGTTGAGCTCAACGTAGTCGATAGCGGCAATCTGTGCCACTACACCCTGGTGGTTGCCGCGTGTGAGGCGGTTAAGCTTCTCAATGGGCACCTCCTGCCAGCGGATGTGGTGACGTGCCATAAGGTCTTTGAGGTCGTTCATAAGCTGACCCTCAGCACCTTTCTTAATATATACGCGCTCAATCTGCTTGCGGGCCTCGACAGCCTCGGCAACAGGGCGTATTCCAAAAATAATATTTTCCATCCTATATCTTATTTATATAGAGTCTTAACTCTTAGTTTTGCTCCGTAATCTCCAATTCGTAGGATGCCTTCTCCCACTCGTGCATAAGCTGGTCGTAGCGCTGCTTTAGGGCGTCGTACTTGGCGTAGTCATCGGCGTTGTACTCCGTAGCCTCGGCAAAGCGCTTATCAAAAGCGGCAATCTCGGTCTCCACTTTTGCCAACTCCTCCTCGACGCTCTCCACAGCCTTGCGTAGCTTACGTAGAAGCTTCTCCTGCTCCTTCTTCTGCTCGTAGGATAGCTTGCCGGCATTACTCTCCGTACTGCTCTTCTCTGTTACTGCAGGCTTATCTTTGCGCTCAATCTCCTGCAACGACTCCAGCTTACGCTTCTCCAAGAAGTACCATATATCACCAAGATACTCCCTTACGCCGCCATCGCGAAACTCGTAGATGCGGTCCACAAGGCCGTCGAGGAACTCTCGGTCGTGCGATACAACGACAACCGTGCCGTCGTACTTCTGCAACGCATCCTTCAGGATATCCTTCGAGCGCATATCCATGTGGTTGGTGGGCTCATCGAGGATTAGGAGGTTGTAGGGCTCGAGCATGAGGCGCGCCATGGCGAGGCGTGAGCGCTCACCTCCCGACAATACCTTCACTTTCTTTTCGATGTCCTCGCCACGGAAGAGGAATGCTCCGAGGATGTCGCGTAGGCGTGTGCGGATATCGCCCACAGCCACGCGGTCGAGGGTGTCAAATACCGTGAACTCGCCATCCATCAGGTCATCCTGATTCTGAGCATAGTAGCCAATGTTGACATTTGCTCCGAGTTTGATGTCGCCCTCCGTGGGCTCCAACTCGCCTATGAGCATGCGGGCAAAGGTTGTCTTACCCTCGCCGTTACGACCTACAAGGGCTATCTTCTGTCCGCGCTCTATGGTGAACTCCGCGCCCGAGAAAATGCGTTTCTCGCCAAATGCCTTGCCCACCTCCCTTACCTCGGCAACGATCTGACCCGTGCGCGGTGCGGGAGGGAACTTGATATTTAGGCGTGACAAGTCCTCCTCGTCAACCTCTATGCGGTCGAGCTTCTCGAGCTGCTTGATGCGCGACTGCACCTGGTTGCTCTTGGTGGGCTTGTAGCGGAACTTCTCGATAAACTCCTCGGTCTTCTCTATGAGGCGCTGCTGGTTCTCGTATGCTGCCATCTGCTGCGCACGACGCTCCTGGCGCAGTACCACATACTTCGAATAGGGTACTTTGTAGTCGTAGGCCTTGCCCAACGAAATCTCCACTGTGCGTGTGGTGACATTATCCAAAAAGGCGCGGTCGTGCGAGATTAAAAGCACTGCACCATTATAGTTTTTGAGGTACTCCTCGAGCCATTGGATACTCTCGATGTCGAGGTGGTTTGTAGGCTCGTCGAGCAAGAAGATTGAGGGACGGCGCAATAGTAACTTCGCCAACTCTATACGCATGCGCCAGCCTCCTGAGAACTCGCGTGTGGGACGCTCGAAGTCTGTGCGCTTGAAGCCCAAGCCGAGCAATGTACGCTCGATGTCGGCGTCGCGCGTGTCGCCACCAAGGATGTGGTAGCGGTCGTTAGCCTCGTTTAGGCGGTGTATAAGCTCGGCATACTCCTCGCTCTCGTAGTCGGTGCGTGAAGCAATCTCTGCCGTTAGGCGCTCAATGTTTGCCTCGATGCGCAACACCTCCTCGAAGGCCTTTGCAGTCTCGGCCACGAGCGATGTGGTATCTGCCACGCGCATCTGCTGGGGTAGGTAGCCTATGGTGCATTCGCCATTTATGGTCACTGCACCCTCGGTGGGCTGCTGCTCGCCAGTGATGACGCGCAGTAGGGTGGTCTTACCCGCACCGTTCTTACCCACAAGACCTATGCGGTCCTTGGGATTAATCATAAACGATATGCCGTCGAAGAGCGTCCAGCCGCCGTAGCTTATAGTGAGGTTATCGAGCGAAATCATCTAACGTCGTGGGGGTTATGAGTTAAGCATATCTACAATCGCCTGCTCGGGGTCTGCAGCACCAAAGACTGAACTGCCAGCAACCAATGCCTCAGCACCTGCGTCGAACAAGAGGCGTGAGTTTGATGCTGAGATGCCACCATCTACCTCGATGATGATCTCCTCGAGACCCAACTCCTGCTTCTTGCGGTTGAGATACTCGCACTTAGCGATAGACGAAGGCATGAACTTCTGGCCACCGAAGCCGGGCTCTACGCTCATGACGAGGATGAGGTCGAGCTGCGTGAGCCACTTATCCAATACCTCGGGCTCAGTGCCAGGCTTGATAGATATGCCCACCTTAGCACCCGCCTTGCGGATAAGGTCGATACACTCCTGGATATTCTCCGTAGCCTCGTAGTGGAAGGTGACGTAGTCGGCACCAGCCTCCACAAAGCGTGTTACATACTTCTCGGGTGCTGTAATCATGAGGTGTACATCGAGCACCTTTGTAGTACCCTTGCGCAAAGGCTTCATAAGGGGGAAGCCAAACGAGATGTTGGGCACAAATACGCCATCCATAACGTCGACGTGTACCCACTCTGCCTGTGAGCGCTCGAGCATCTCCATGTCACGATTGAGGTTTCCAAAGTCGGCTGAAAGCACCGAAGGAGCAATAATTCTTTTCATAGTGTTATAGGTTGTTTTAGGCTTAATGTCTAAGTTGATGTCCATAAATCGCACAAATTTAGCAAAAAAAAGTTTAATAAACAAGGTTGGCGCGCGTGAGTGAAGACTATTCGTGGTGTGGCATGCTCTTTGATAGGGTGTAGTGTAATAAAAATATGGTTAAATGACTATCGATACTGGTAAGGGTAGAATACCCCTTGTTGCCCTTGTGGCTATATGGTCTGTTTCGGCAATTGTCTCGTTGCCAGGATTGGCTATCTCTCCCATTTTGGACGATATGCAGAGCATCTTTCCGCACGCCAGTGAGCTCGAGGTGCAGATGCTCGAGTCGTTGCCGTCGCTGTTGATTATCCCCTTTATGTTGCTTGCTGGACGCTGGGCAGTGAGGGGTAATAAGATGACGCTCCTGGTGGTGGGTACTGCGATATTTCTGCTTAGTGGCGTGTGGTGTACAACCTCCTATTCGCTTGTGGAACTTATTGCTGCAAGCACGCTGGTTGGCGTGGGTGCTGGCATGATTATACCCCTATCTACAGGTTTGATAGTTGACTACTTCACTGGTGATAAGCGCGTTAAGCAACTCGGTATAAGCTCGGCGGTGAATAACCTTACGCTTGTTGTCGCCACCTCGGCTGTTGGCTACCTAGCCGATGTGGAGTGGCACTTAGCCTTTGTCGTCTACCTGCTGCCCGCAGTTACGCTCTTGCTCATCCCCGCGCTAAGTCGCACAAAGCCTGAGCCCGAGCCAAAGTCGAGTGCGCAGAACAGGCAGACGACGCTCAACGTGAAGATAATCGTGGGTCTCGTGCTCTTCTACTTTGCCATCACCTACACCTCGCTTATTGTCACCTACAACACCTCATATGTGGCATCGCTTGCAGGCATGGGAAGTAGTGAGACGGGTGTTATAATATCGCTTTTTTTCCTTGCTATCATGGCTCCTGGTTTTATGCTAAATCGCATCATTGCTATATTTGGCCGAGCAGTCAACCTATGGTCGCTTGTGGCTATGTGTGTAGGACTATTACTGATGTCGCTACCACATCCTACGGCTACTACGCTCACCATCGGTGCGATACTCACGGGCTTGGGTTATGGTGTTATGCAACCCATAATTTACGATAAGGCGGCAACAAATGCTCCGCCGCACCTCTCAACGTTGGCGTTGGCGATAGTGATGACAACTAACTACTTGGCAATTCTTGTTGCTCCATTTATGATTGACGGCATAGACCACATCTTCCATGTTAAGGATCACACCTTTGCCTACTTGTTTAATAGTATCGTGGTGCTTGTTATAGCTATTGTTACGGCTCTAACGTATAAGACGAATCGAGTGCTCGGAAGTGATGATTAGATGCCTCAATGTTTATGAGTATGAAAAAAAATAGAGTCCCCACACTACGAATTACTATTTTTTTCTTACCTTTGCGACACATAAGGGGTGCTACTCCTTCACTGCAGAGCGAGGATTAATTAAATAGCCAGCCAATCGCGTAACGCAGTGAAGCGATTGGCTGAGATGATACCCATTGAACCGGATACGGGTAATGCCGAGACCGGGAGCGGAATATCTTATTAAGCCCCTTTTCAACTTAAATTGATTAAAGTATGAAAAGGATTTTTTGTTTTATCGCCGCTACCTTTGTTCTATGTGCGGCACTCAAGGCGCAAGATGCCTACACTCTTCAGGACTCGCTCCGCAACTACGACATCGATGTCATAGAGGTTACTACCGTAAATGCCAAGCGCACCACGCCCGTGGCGCAAGATAACCTATCGAAGGAGAGCCTCGATCGCTCGGCTTACGGCACAGATATGCCCACAGCACTCGCTCTAACTCCTTCGGTTATAGCTACTAACGAGACGGGTGTTGGTATTGGCGCTACGGCGATACGCCTGCGTGGCACGGATGCTACACGCATCAACGTCACTATAAATGGTGTAGCCATGAACAATCCCGACTCCCACTCCATGTACTGGTACGATACCCCCGATCTTATCTCCTCGGTGGGTACGGTACAGGTGCAGCGCGGTGCGGGTGTCTCGACAAATGGCTCGGGAGCCTTTGGTGGCTCGGTGGCGATGACTACGGATGCTCTGTCGCCTAACTTCTGTGGTTCTGCGTCGCTATCCTACGGCTCGTACAACACCAACAAGCAGGCTCTGCACATATCATCGGGTCTTATGCGCGACCATTGGGTGGTGGATGCACGCCTCACGCACATTGGCTCTGAGGGATACATAGACCGCGGTGCTACCGACCTAAAGTCATATATGCTTCAGGCGGGATATTATGGCTCTAATACCAAGGTGAAGTTCTTGTCGTTTGGTGGTTCTGCGCGCACCTATCTCACTTACAATGGTGTCTCGCGAGAGGATATGGAGCGCTATGGTCGTCGCTACCACACTTCGGGTCAGTATACCACCTCGGATGGTCCATTTGTATTGGCCGACGGTACGCACGTTGACTACTACAATGACCAGACTGATAACTACCTTCAGTTTAATAATCAACTTGTTATAAACCATCGCTTTAGTAATCGTTGGCAGCTCAACGCCACACTCTTCTATACTTATGGTTATGGCTACTATAACCAGTATAAGGATGATGCTTGGTTGGCAAGCTACACCAATCTTAATACCTCTATCGAGCAGGCCGACCTTATCCGCCATAAGCTTATGTATAACCACCTTGCGGGAGCGAATGTCGCGGCGGAGTATCGTACCTCGAGGGTAGATGTGACCTTTGGTGGCTCGTATAGCTACTACAACTCACCACACTGGGGCACATTGAGCTGGGTAGATGGCATGGAGAGAGAGGCTGTTGCGGGCAAGTGGTACGACAACGATGTTGTTAAGCATGACGGCAACCTCTTCGCGCGTGCCGACTGGACTGCGGTGCGTGGCCTGATGGATAACGAACTCCACATCTTTGGTGACTTGCAGTGTCGCTACGTCGGTTATAGGGCGTGGGGCACTAACGATAACTCCATTTGGGATGATGAGGGTGTCTACATGCAGCCCATAAACGTAGATAAGGAGTACGTCTTCTTAAATCCACGCGCGGGTGTTAGCTATATCCACCATCGCCATAATATATTTGCCTCGGTGGCTGTGGCACAGCGTGAGCCTAAGCGTTCCGACTTTACCGATAGGTATATGTTCTCGGCAGACCACACAGAGCCAAAGCCCGAGCGCCTTGTCGACTTCGAGGTGGGTTATACATACACAGCACCACGTGTAGTTGTGGGTGTTAACCTATACTATATGCTCTACCACAATCAGCTTGTGGCTACGGGTATGGTGAACGATGGTGACGATGCGCTAAATACCAACGTAGCACGTAGTTATCGCCGTGGCGTTGAGCTTATGGCATCGTGGAGAGTGGCAAAGTGGCTCACGCTATCGGCAAACGCTACGCTCTCACAGAATAAGATTTGCGACTATGTGGATGAGTTGAAGGATAGCCCTACGTATGGACAGAATCTGGGAGATATGACCATATCGTACTCACCCTCGGTGATGGGTTCGGTGATGGCGGACTTCCATGTGGCTGGCTTTAGCGCGCTATGGCACACGCAGTACGTGGGTAAGCAGTACTTCACGAATAACGAGATTGAGGCGCTATCGTTGGATGCCTACTGCGTTACTAATCTCAATCTTGGCTACACGCTTAAACTGGGCTCGGAGCAGGAGGTTCGCTTCGGTTTGGTTATCAACAACCTCTTCTCTACGCTCTACGAGTCGAATGGCTATGGTTACTCCTATATGTGGGATGGCGAGCGCTACGACGATGCCTTCTATTTTCCCCAAGCACCTATCAATGTGCTTGCTAACATAACTCTAAACTTCTAATCTACGATGGATTGGTCCTTGATATTACAGTGTGTGGGCACAGCCCTCGGCCTTTTGTACCTTTGGCTCGAGTATAAGGCAAACATCTGGCTCTGGGTTGTGGGTGCTATCATGCCCGTGGTGCATGGTGTGCTCTACTTGACAAATGGTGTCTATGCCGATGCTGCCATGCAGTTGTATTATGTAGCTGCGGGTATCTATGGACTGATGGTGTGGAAGAGCAAACCCAAGAAGAAGAGCGAGGGTAGAATACAGCATACGCCTAAAGAGTGGATACTAAACCTCGTAGTTTTGTACGCCTTTTTCCATGCCGAGTTGTACATATTCTTGGTTGAGTTTACAGATAGCAGCGTGCCATTCTTCGACTCTATGTCTACGGCGTTGAGCATCGTGGCTATGTGGATGCTCTCGCGTAAGCTTGTTGAGCAGTGGTTGGTGTGGTTAGTGGTCGATATGATTAGTGTGGGCCTCTACATCTATAAGGGTATTCCCATTACCGCGGGCCTCTATACGCTCTATTGTGCCCTCGCTGTTGCGGGATATGTGCGTTGGTATCGACAAGTGGGTAAATAGTGAATATAGTTTTCTCTTATAGTTAAATCAAAATTTCCGATTTGCAACTTATATAACTTTGTATTACTTTTGCACCAGAAACAAAAACAAAGAGTAATTATGAAGTGATATGTTTGCCCCAGATATAGAGAGTAGCACACGCGAAGAGCGCCTCGCTTATGTACAAGATAGGTGGCGATGCCTCTGCAACTGCGAGCTATGTGGTAAGTGCAATATGCTTAAGGGACGCGATGCAGAAATCGTCTACGAGGAGTACATCGAGGGGCGCAAGACATACAGAGAGATAACACTCACGTTAAGAGATTATAACTATTAAAACTATATGAACTATGGAGACTAAAGCAAAAGTATTGGCAACAATGGTTGAGGCAGGTGAGCCTCTAAACGCAGGTAAGATCGCTGAGCTCAGCGGTATCGACCGTAAGGAGGTTGATAAGGCTATGAAGCAGCTCAAGGAGGAGGGTGCTATCGTATCGCCCGTGCGCTGCAAGTGGGCTCCCGCAAAGTAACCACGCGCCAAAGATTAGTAGTATAACTGTTATAAGTAGGGTGTCTGCTTAACCATGTGGTTAGGCAGGCATTTTTTTTTGTATTGTGGTGCTATATTTGTTAATTTTTGGGCCTCAATGCTATGGTGTTTTTGAAAAATGGAAAAATATTATATCCTCTTATTAAAAAAATCTTTCAAAAAAGTTGCATGATAGATAATTGTCACTATATTTGCGCTGCGAAAGTAGAGATAAAGGTCATATAAAAGACCACTTTCGTATGAGATTTGCAAAAGGTGTGCACGCGTATAATGCGCGTGAATGAGATTAGTTTACATATAAAAGAATAAATTTAGGGTAGAATGCGAGCCTTTGGTGACTTCACTAATGAGCAGATGCGCTACGATAGCGCTGAAATTGCAATCCTTCCAGTGCCCTACGACGGCACAAGCACATGGATCAAGGGTGCTGACCGCGGCCCCGATGCCATACTCGATGCATCGTACAACCTTGAGTTCTACGATATAGAGACTGCTACGGAGGTGTACAAACGCGGCATTGCAACACTTGAACCCGTAACCGAGGCCTCATCGCCCGAAGCAATGGCAGATGAGGTGGAGCGTCGCATGGAGACAATTCTCCATGACGGCAAGTTCCCCGTGCTCATAGGTGGCGAACACTCCGTATCTATCGGCGCATTCCGCGCTATGGCGCGCCGCTATCCCAATCTATCAATCCTTCAGCTCGACGCTCACTCCGATATGCGCGATGAGTATGAGGGCTCGGCATGTAACCACGCCTGCGTCATGGCACGCGCCAAGGAGCTTACGCCCAACATCACGCAGGTGGGCATACGTAGCACCGCCCGCGAAGAGTTGCACAACATCGACACTAAGCGCACATTCTATGCTCACCGCATCGCTGAGGATGACGAGTGGCAGGAGCGCGTATCTACACAGTTGGGCGACGAGGTCTACATCACCATCGATCTCGATGTCTTCGACCCCGCTTACCTCCCCTCTACGGGTACTCCCGAGCCTGGTGGCCTTACGTACCGAGAGGTTATGGGGCTTCTAAAGCGCATCGTAAGAGAGCATCGCGTGGTGGGCATCGACATCGTAGAGCTATGTCCCACCCCCATGGCGAAGGCTTCGGACTTCTTGGCCGCGAAGCTTATCTATCAGTTCCTTAGCGAGCTATATGCCGCAAAGCCTCCTAAGGGCTAACTACACAGCGAGTCCGCAGAGTCCTCATCTGTACTCTGCAAAGTAATAACCTAATAACCTAAATGTCAAAAGTTTTAATTATCGGTGCCGGTGGCGTCGGAACAGTAGTGGCACACAAAGTAGCAGCAGATAGTGCCTTTACCGAGATCATGTTGGCAAGCCGCACAAAGTCTAAGTGTGATGAGATTGCAAAGGCTGTAGGTGGCAATCGCATCCAAACAGCACAGGTCGATGCAGACAGTGTGGAGGAGCTTGTAACATTGATGAAATCCTTCCAACCTGACATTGTAATTAATGTCGCTCTTCCTTATCAGGATTTGACAATCATGGATGCCTGTCTTGAGTGTGGCGTGAACTACCTCGACACGGCAAACTACGAGCCCAAGGATGAGGCTCACTTTGAGTACAGCTGGCAGTGGGCATACCAGGAGCGCTTCAAGGAGAAGGGCCTCATGGCAATCCTTGGCTGCGGCTTCGATCCCGGTGTTTCGGCAATCTTCACTGCATATGCCGCTAAGCACCACTTCGACGAGATTCACTACCTCGACATCGTGGACTGCAACGCCGGTAACCACGGCATGGCATTCGCCACAAACTTCAACCCCGAGATCAACATTCGAGAGGTGACGCAGAAGGGGCGCTACTGGGAGAATGGTGCATGGGTGGAGACTGAGCCTCACGCTATCCACAAGCCTTTGAACTATCCCGAGATTGGCGAGCGTGAGTCGTACCTCATCTTCCACGAGGAGTTGGAGTCGCTTGTTAAGCACTACCCATCAATCAAGCGCGCACGCTTTTGGATGACATTTGGTCAGGAGTATCTTACACACTTGCGCGTAATTCAGAATATTGGCATGGCGCGTATCGATCCAATCGTCTACAATGGTGTCGAGATCGTACCTATTCAGTTCCTCAAGGCCGTATTACCCGATCCTAAGTCTCTTGGTGCCAACTACCATGGTCAGACATCTATTGGTTGCCGTATCCGTGGCGTGAAGGATGGCAAGGAGCGCACATACTACATCTACAACAACTGCGACCACGAAATCGCCTTCCGTGAGACAGGTACTCAGGCTGTGAGCTTTACTACGGGTGTTCCCGCGGCGTTGGGTGCTTCGCTCTTTGCGCGTGGCATCTGGAAGGGTGCTGGTGTATACAACGTCGAGCAGCTCGACCCCGATCAGTTCCTTGCAGAACTTGGTGAGCGCGGCTTGCCATGGATCGAGAAGTTCGATATCGACCTCGAGCTATAGTCATGCAGCGTAAAGATAATATGCACAGGGTGTGGAGCTTAAGCGAGGCTCCCACCCCTGCGTATATCATCCACGAGGGTATGCTCGATATGAACCTCGCAACTATCGACAGGGTGCGTCGCGAGGCAGAAGTGGAGATTATCGTGGCGCTAAAGGCTAATGCCACATGGCACCTCTTCTCACGCCTTAAGCAGCACTCCGATGGCGCTACGGCGAGTTCTTTGTCTGAAGCACGCCTTGTAATGGAGCATATGGGCATTAAGGCTCATACCTATGCTCCCGTATATACCGAGGAGGAGATAGATGCCATCCTCGAGGCTTCGAGTCACATCACCTTCAACTCGTTGGCGCAGTATGAGCGATATGGTGAGCGTGCCAAGGAGCGTGGTGTATCGTGTGGTCTTAGGGTAAACCCTGAGTATAGCACCGTTGAAACCGACCTTTATAACCCCGCAATGCCAGAGTCGCGCCTCGGTGTACGTGCCGTAGATATCGAAGTGTTGCCAGAGGGGATTGAGGGCTTGCACTTCCATGCGTTATGCGAGTCGCGCCCCACAGATTTGGAGGCTACGTTGCGTAGCTTCGAGGAGCGCTTTGGCCACCACATAGCCACCCTCAGCTGGGTGAATTTCGGTGGTGGTCACCTGATGACACATGTCGACTACGACGAGGATATGCTCATAGATATTCTTCGCGGCTTCAAGGCTCGTCATCCCCATTTGCGTGTTATCCTTGAGCCAGGTAGCGCCTTTACGTGGGACACAGGAGTGTTGGTTGCTCGCGTGGAGGATATTGTGCGCAATGGCGGTCGCAACACCCTCATGCTCAACGTCTCTTTCGCCTGCCATATGCCTGATTGCTTGGAGATGCCCTACAAACCCCGCATACTTGGTATGCACGACCCCGTGGAGGGTGAGACGGAGTATTGGATAGGTGGCAACTCATGTCTTGCGGGCGATACTATGGGCTCGTGGGCAACTGACGATGGGGTAGAGCCCCACGTTGGCCAGCGCATAATATTTCGCGATATGATACACTACACCATGGTTAAGACTACTATGTTTAACGGCGTTACACACCCCTCGATTATCCTATACAGCCCCGAGCGTGGCTTCGAGACGCTTCGCACCTACGACTACACTGATTACAAAAAACGCATGGGATAGACCCACTTAAAACTTCATGGAGTAAAAGATGAGAAAATGGAAGGTAGACGACTCTGTAGAGTTGTACAACATAAACAGCTGGGGTAAGGACTACTTCTCGGTAAACAGCAAGGGTAACATCGTTGTGCGTCCCAAGGATGGTGGCCCAGAGATAGACCTGCGCAACCTTATCGACGAGTTGCAGTTGCATGATATAGCGCTGCCGCTCTTGTTGCGCTTCCCCGATATTCTCAATAACCGCATATCGAAGATATCGAAGTGCTTCGATCGCGCTGCCGAGGAGTATAACTACAAGGCTGAGAGCTACATTGTCTACCCAATAAAGGTCAATCAGATGCGTCCCGTTGTCGAGGAGCTTATTAGCCACGGCAATAACTACCACGTAGGTCTTGAGGCGGGCTCTAAGCCCGAACTACACGCTGTGCTCTCGCTCAATTTCGATAGCGACTCTATGATTATATGCAACGGGTATAAGGATGAGAGCTATATTAAGCTTGCGCTGTTGGCACACAAGATGGGTCGCAAAATCTTCCTCGTGGTGGAGAAGATGATGGAGCTACGCACCATTGCGCGCCTGGCTAAGAGCATGTCTATTCGCCCCAATATTGGCATCCGCATTAAGCTCGCGAGCTCGGGTAGCGGTAAGTGGGAGGAGTCGGGTGGCGACATCTCGAAGTTTGGTCTTAACTCATCGGAGCTTATCGACGCTCTCGAGCTACTTAAGCGCGAGGGCATGGAGGATTGCTTCAAACTCATCCACTTCCATATCGGCTCGCAGGTGACCAATATTCGCCGTATAAAGACGGCGCTCAAGGAGGCTACGCAGTTCTATGCGCAGCTAACGAAGTCGGGTTATAATATTGAGTTTGTGGATATTGGTGGTGGCTTGGGTGTAAACTACGACGGCTCGCACTCGGCAACAAGTGGCAACAGCATAAACTACTCAATACAGGAGTATGTAAACGATGCCGTCTACTCGATTGTTGACATCTGCACGAAGAATGAACTTAAGCAGCCCAACCTCATCATCGAGTCGGGCCGTTCGCTCACGGCGCACCACTCGATACTCATTTTCGAGGTGCTTGCACGTACGCAGCTCCCCGCATTCGGCGAGGATGAGATAATAGGTGACGACGCACATGAACTTGTGCGCGACCTATACGATATCTGGAATAAGCTCACGCCTAACCGCCTTATAGAGCAGTGGCACGACGCTATGCAGGCACGTGAAGACGCCCTCGAGCTCTTCAACATCGGCCTTGTCGACCTCTCTACACGCGCTAAGGTCGAGCGCCTATTCTGGTCTATCGCACGCGAGGTGAACGCTATGGCGGGTAAGAGTAAGCACGCTCCTGAGGAGTTGCGCTCCATTTCGCGCAGCCTGCCCGATAAGTACTTCTGCAACTTCTCGCTCTTCCAGTCGTTGCCTGACTCTTGGGCCATCGATCAGGTCTTCCCCATCGTGCCCCTCTCGCGCCTAAACGAGCCACCTACATGCTCGGCGACGTTGCAGGATATCACGTGCGATTCGGATGGTAAGATTGATAACTTCATCTCTACCTCGAACAACGCCTTCCATCTCCCGGTGCACGAGCTTAAGGAGGGTGAGCCATATTATATAGGTGTATTCCTTGTGGGTGCCTACCAGGAGATTTTGGGCGATTTGCACAACCTCTTTGGTGATACTAACGCTGTGCACATCTCAATTAAGGATGATGAGTATGTGGTGGATAAGATTATCGAGGGTGAGACCATTGCCGATGTGTTGGACTACGTGCAGTTCGACCACAAGCGTATGGTGCGTGCAATAGAGATATGGGTAAGTAAGTCGGTCAAGAGTGGTGCGATTACCCTTGAGGAGGGTAAGGAGTTTATATCGAACTACCGCTCAGGCCTCTACGGCTACACCTACCTCGAACCCTTTGAGTAGCAGATTCTATAATAAAAATATATGCGTCAGTCTCGAAAGGCTGACGCATATATTTTTATTACTAATTATTAAGCGTTACTCTTCGCTATCGACGAAGTGTTCCAAAGACTTCACGATGTTGCGTGAGTGCAATACCATGGTCTTGGTCTCGGTGAGGATGTTGAAGAACAACATATTGGCTGAAGATGAGCCTCCCGTATCGCGCAAGCGGCGCAACTGGTTCTGCATAACCTCGTCGATGAAGTTAAAGAGCTCATCGCGCTTGGTAAGTACCTCGTCCATATGCTCGAATGAGCGTGTGCGGAGCATATGGTTGATGTTGCCGAAGATATCCTCTACGCGGTCGTTGATACACTTGAGGTCGTACACCTGCTCCTTGGTCAAACCAGAGTGGTTATTGTCTACATGCTTGTAGCAGGGGCGTGTGATGTGCAACAGCGCCTTGCTTGTCTCCGAGATGTAGTCCACAACCTGAACGTAGAAGTGGCCAGTTTTGACGTCGCTCTCCTGTAAGGTGCGCAAAAGAGGGATGATCTCGTACTTCTGCTGGCGTGTAGAGCGGTAGAACTCCTCAGCCTCGCTAACCATATCGCGCAACACCTTGCGGTTCTCCTTAAATACCGCTACGATGGTGCGGTCGTAGATGAGCGTTACCTTCTCCATAGAAGCGCAGACATGCTCTGTGTAGGCGATAAGTGCCTCCTCGGGGCTCTGCTTGAGGGTGTCGCTAATCTTTGCTACGGCCGACTCCTCAACCTCCTTCTCCTCCTCCTTCTTCGAGAAGTTGCTCTTGATGATAAGGCCGATGCAGATGATGGTGATGACAATAGCCACAATATTCCAGCCGTCACCAACCGTAATCTCCTGGCCGTAGGCAAGGGCAATGGTCACTACAAGGGCGATAATGAAGCCACCCAGCGCGGTGATAAACCAACCCATGATAACGTTCATAACGCCAGTGATACGATATACGGCGCTCTCGCGACCCCATGCACGGTCAGCCAACGATGAACCCATCGATACCATGAACACTACGTAAGTAGTAGAGAGGGGTAACTTGAGCTGTGTACCTATAGATATAAGGATAGCTGCCGCTGTAAGGTTCACCGTAGCACGGATGAGGTCGTAGTTAGCATCGCCACGCTCCTCAGCTGTGAGTGGTGTAAAGCGCTGCTCGATGAAGTTGCGCACTCTATTTGGAGTGATAGCCTCCACGGCGTTGTTGATGGCGCGAGCACCTCGTACGATACCGCGTGAAGCGTTTGTAGCCTCGTTATTTGTGGGTGATACCTCCTCGCTCTGCGACGATAGCTTACGCTCGGTCTCGATAACGCGCATAGCCTTCTTTGAGGTAAAGAGCGTAATTACCATCACAACACCTGCGGCGCACATAATCCAGATGTTGGCCTGAGTGGGGTTGATAAGTGCCTCCATAGAGGTGGGGGCGCCACCATTTGCGATTTGGTATGAGTCGTAGCCAGCGTAGGGCACACCGATAAAGTTCACAAGGTCGTTACCTGCAAATGCCAAAGCAAGTGAGAATGTGCCGGCAAGGATAGATACGCGCAAGATGTTGACATTGCAGCGCTGCAATAGCCACAAAAGCACTGAGCTACAAGCCCAAAGGATAAGTAGGGCCATGCCTGTATGGTCGTTGACGTAGTCCTTAAGTACATCGGGGATGATGTTTGTGCTCTTAAGACCCTTGAACACTGTAAAATAGATGATACCTGCCACGGTAATACCGCACCATAGCGCACCGAAGCGATTGAAAAGTTTGCTGTAGCGGAATGAGAAGATCACGCGCGAGATATACATCAAGAGGTGTCCGGTGAAGAATGCGAGCACTACCGAGAGTAGAATACCCGAGACGATACCTAAGGCCTTAGTGGTGTTGATATATCCGCCAATCTCTTGGAAAACAGCATCTCCCGCCCACACCTTGAATAGAAATATTGCTACGGCGGAGCCCAGCAAACCGAATATTAACGATACGGTGGTAGAGGTGGGTAGTCCGAGGGTGTTGTAGATGTCCAAAAGAATGATATTCGAGAGCATCATGCCCAGGAAGAGTATCATAATCTCCTGATAACTAAACATCGCAGGGTTGAAGACGCCATTACGCGCAACATCCATCATACCCTCCGAGGTCAATACACCTACCATAACACCGATGGCGGCAATAGTAAGGATAATGTGTTTTCTGGCTGCCTTAGAGCCAAAAGCTGAATTTAAGAAATTTACGGCATCGTTCGATACGCCGACAACGATACCCATGACTGCCAAAAGGGCTAGTACTATAACTATAAATAGATTCATAACGCAAATTGTTATGCCACAAAGATAGAAAAAAAATGTTACAAAATTGTTACAAAATTATTTCATTATCGTGAATGCTTGTGCGAAAAATGTTGGCTTTCGTTTGTGTTATTGTTAAAAAGTTATTAAATTTGTGATGTTTAAGAGGCGTATGAGGGATATATTCGTATATTTGACGAAAATTATTGAAACATGAATAAGTATAGGATACTTGTTGTCGATGACGAAGAGTCGCTATGCGAGATTTTAAAGTTTAACTTCGAGAAAGAGGGCTACGAAGTAACGACAGCGCTGAGTGCCGAGGAGGCATTGGCGCTCGATTTGGCCAACTACGACCTTATGATTCTCGATATCATGATGGGCGAGCTTAGTGGCTTTGGATTGGCCCGCATACTACGTAAGCGCACCGAGACGGCGGAGACCCCCATCATCTTTTGTTCGGCGCTCGACTCTGAGGCCGATAAGATTAAGGGTCTTGACATCGGCGCTGACGACTACATATCGAAGCCCTTCTCCTTGGCTGAGGTCATGGCGCGAGTGCGCAGCGTGTTGCGTCGCTCAAAGCGCATATCCGGCGGCGCTGCAGTGGTTGAGAACTTAGTAGTAGAGGAACTGGAGGGTAGTGACGACGGCATACAGCGCTTCGAGAGCCTTGTGGTGAACAACCTCGATAAGAGTTGTAGCATCGACGGCGAGGAGATACAGCTCACGCGCAAGGAGTTCGACATTCTGGTGTTGTTGCTCTCAAGTCGTGGTACGATACTCTCGCGCGAGCAGATTATGAAACGCGTATGGAGCGAGGAGGTGGTGGTATTGGACCGCACCATTGATGTTAACATCACGCGCCTACGTAAGAAATTGGGTATATACGGAAACCATATTATAACACGAACTGGATACGGCTATGGATTCAAAATCTAAGATTTTTAGCTATCGCGGAGGTATGTACCTCCTCTTGGCGATACTCATCACCACGCTTATTGGTGGTTTTATCACCTACCATTTCTCGCTCATCAGCCACAACAGGAGCATTACGACTATAGACGAGAGCATCTTCTTTGCTATCATCGGCGTGGCGGGTGTCTCTATCGTGATTGCCCTTACGCTGGCTATGCGCATGAGCCGTAATCTTCGGAGCCTCGACCGCGCAGTGTCGGCTATGGAGGATGGTGCCGACATTGAGTCTATGCCCCAGTTCGCCAATGATGAGCTTGGTGATATCGCACGCCACATCATCGCGCTCTATGGTCGTTTGCGCGAGGCGTCGAACGATATACAGCGTGAGCACGACAACGCCCTGCATGAGCATCAGGAGAAGTTGCGCATCAAGCGACAGCTTACCAACAATATCAACCATGAGCTTAAGACCCCTGTGGCTGCTATCCAGGGTTACCTCGAGACTATGACCACGGCAAAGGATATGACCGACGAGGAGCGCGAGGCGTTCATCGCAAAGTGTTATGCCCACTGCCAGCGTCTCACGCAACTACTTAACGACGTATCGACTATCACCCGCTTGGAGGATGGTAGCAGCCGCATTGAGTGTGAGAGTGTAGACTTGCGCGCTATAGTCGACGAGATAGCATCGGAGGTGGCGCTACTACCTGATGACAAGCGTATGCGTGTTAACGTAGACCTTCCAGCGCCTATGACCGTTATGGGTAACTCTACGCTACTGATGTCTATTTTGAAGAACCTCACAGATAACGCTATTGCCTACTCGGGTGGCCGTGATATCTACATTCGTTGTACGGATGAGAGTAGCACAATGTACACCATCTCGTTTGCCGACAATGGCATTGGCGTGGATGGCGACCATATAAACCATATCTTCGAGCGTTTCTACCGCATCGATAAGGGTCGCTCGCGTAAGCTCGGCGGCACAGGCCTTGGTCTCTCGATTGTTAAGAATGCCGTGCTCTTCCATGGTGGTGACATTAAGGTTGCTAACCGCAAGATTGGTGGCTTGGAGTTTACCTTTACACTCCCCAAGGCGCAGTAATCGCTGATATGTATCATGCTAAGAGGCTGTCTAACATTGTTGGGCAGCCTCTGGTGTTTTTTTCTGTTTTGCTAACTATTTGAAAATAAGTAAATTACCCCCCCCGTATACAAAAATAGTTCGCCTAAAATTTGTTTTATTAGCCGATTTTTCGTATCTTTGTGTATTATTATAGATCGCACGGAGGGTTGCTCCTCTTGTAGTGTACAGTATTACTGAAAAAATCCCTCTAATCTCCCCCTACGCGAGTGGATATTTTTCATTAGTTGGGTTTATTAAAAGATAGAAGAGTTGGATATGAGAGTCAGGGTATTGTTACTGGCACTATTTTTATTTTTCACAGTTGATACATATGCGTCGGGGCCCGATTCGTTAGCTCTGTCGCGCTGGAAGGTGGGACTATCGGCGGGTTACCACGGTAACATGATGCGCTTTCCTGGCCTATCGAAGGATAACTACTACCGCCGTGGTATTGGTAGCTCGGGTGTGGCGCTACTATCTGCTGAGTATAGGTTCAATAAGATTATAAGTCTTAGGTCAGAGTTTGGCTTTGCTGATCGTGGTGGTTCGCTCCACTATAGAAATGTGTCAGACGTAAGTAGTGGTGTCTACACCATGAAGGCGACATATTTCGATATTCGTGTGCCTGTAATCTTCGACATCCCAATTCAAAATACTAAGTTTGCTCCATATGTATATGTTGCTCCGGTAGTTAGCTTCATTGCTGGCGGATGGATTAAAGCCGACGAGACCATGATATCGGGAGAGGTGCAACCCACTATGTTGAGCCTCTCGAATGGTAATATTGCTGCGGCGTACTTAGCAGCAGAGGTGGGTGCGGGAGTGCGATACCCAGTAAGAATTGCGGGACATGAGTGTCATGTGAGTTTCGAGGTAGGATATGAATATGGCTTCACAAATACCTACTCGAAGAAGGAGCGCGAGAATGCCTCGGTGAGTGTCAATACCATGCAGGGTGCCACTGTGGGCCCACGTAAGAACTCGGGCTTCGAACTTAAATTGGGCATACAGGTGCCTCTAAACATCTTCTACAAGCGCAGCAAGCCCCAAGAGGTGGTTGTGGAGAAGGTCGTTGAGAAGGTCGTAGTGGAGAAGGTTGTCGAGACGGTGGTGGAGAGCCCACAGGTTCCTGATGACGTGGCAAGTAGAACAAAGCCATGCTACACACTCCAGGAGATTCAGACGATGGTGAATGCCGGCATGGATGTGCATGGCTTGACTATATGTGCTGTGGAGGACATCAACTTCACGTCGGGTCAGAGTACCATCACTGAGGACTCGATTGTATATCTTAAGCAGGTGGCAAACATCCTTATTGAGACGGGTCTCTTTGTCGAGGTGCGCGGACATACGGACAATGTGGGTCGCGATGCCGATAACCTTGAGCTCTCGAAGGAGCGAGCAAAGGCTGTGGCAGACTACTTGGTGCATCGTGGTGTGCCTAAGGATAGAATTACGTATAAATATTTTGGCGAGTCGCGACCATTGGTATCGAACGACACGCCCGAGGGTCGTAAGATTAATAGAAGAGTAGAGTTTCACCTTATTAATAGATCGGAGTAATGACAATAAAGTATCGTATCATAATAGGTCTACTACTATCGTTTGTGGCACTGGCTAATGTGTCGTGCCTCAGCGATGGCAACAAGACCATTGTGCTTGTAAATCAGTCATCGAAGGAGAATAGCGGACAGGAGGATGTTACGCCTCCAATGGATGTTATCCCCGATAACCCATATATTGTCGATGTTAACACCGATATTCCAAATATCCAGTATGCACTCGAGGATGAGAATGGCGAGAAGTACCTTATCCTATACATGACGGGTATACAGAAGCCCGATGGTATGGGTTGGCTGCGCCTTATTGGTACTGCGGGTGGTGTCAACCAGAATATATGGTCATCTATAGACAATACGCCCAAGGCACTCACCGTATACAATGCGATAGATGGTCAGGATCAGAGTAAGCTGATGAAGAATGACCTCGTGTTCCTTATCGACAACTCGTCGAGCATGGCAGAGGAGGCAAATGTCATTGCACGCGACCTCTTAGAGTGGGCGCAGAGACTTAGTGCACAGCTTGATATGCAATTTGCATGTGTGGGCTATAACGGCACTATACGCGGAGCGATAGACCTCACCTCGTACGACGTGCTTTCGAACTATCTCAACCGCAATACGGGTACAGATATGACTGTGGGCTTCGCAGGTAGCAATAGCGACGAGCTCGCTGCGGTAGCCCAGGAGTATAGCTTCTATAAAGACATTGAGAGTCCCATGGCGGCATTGCACTTTGCCAACGATAACTTCTCGTTCCGCGAGGATGCTAATCGCATATATGTGAACTTTACCGACGAGTCGAATTTCAACTACGACGAGTCGAAGTACTCGGTGGAGTATCTCGCTTCGCAGGAGAACTGGAGCACTTTGCAGGGTACTATACACACAGTATTCTCGAACAATGGCATCTTCGACGAGGGTGAGGAGCCATGGCTAATGTCGAAGTACACGGGCGGTACGGTGCTATTTGCAAATAGTGCGTTCTCTGATATATCGCTCGACACCATCCCTGTAACCTATGCTATGCAAAACTCATATGTCATACGCATAGCCAACGTGGGTGAGTTCATCGACGGGAAAGAGCACCACCTCAAGCTCTCGATCAAGACACCTGAAAATGATGTGCGCGCTGAGAAGATCTTCAAAATTGTAGTTGGCGAGCATATCGACGAGTAGGTAAGGCTCTTTGCTACAATGGTTGATAGGTCGTTTGGTTATCCTCTTTGCTACAATGGTTGATAGGTCGTTTGGTTATCCTTATTGGAGGGTAGGCCAACGACCTATTTGCTTTCTTATGGACGTGGCACTCTATTATTGCGACCAAATCATTAAAATTGTTGCGTAAATTTGCTTGTTTTGTACAAAAATAGTATATTTGCAGAAGCGAATATATAATACTATGCAGAAGCTCTATATCATAGCGGGTTGTAATGGTGCTGGCAAGACAACGGCATCATACACTATGTTACCCGAGTTGTTGCACTGTCACGAGTTTGTAAATGCCGATGAGATTGCTCGCGGCCTTTCACCCTTCAACCCCGATAGTATGGCCATAGAGGCGGGTCGCCTCATGCTGCGCCGCATCAACGACCTCTTGGAGGAGGGCTCAGACTTCGCTTTCGAGACGACACTCTCAACACGAACATATCAGAAGTTTATAGACCGCGCACACGAGCGTGGATACTTCGTATCGTTACTTTACTTTTGGCTGCCCACGCCCGAACAAGCTATTCAGCGCGTGGCAAAGCGTGTGAGTCTCGGAGGACACAACATCCCGACAAACACCATTTGTCGACGCTATGAGAGCAGTATGCGTAACCTCACATCGCTCTACATCCCCATCTGCGACTACTGGGTGATCTATGACAACTCGACTGCCGAGGGTGTCAAGAAGATCGCTTATGGCGCAAAGAGCGAAATAAAAGAGGTTGTAGACCCGTTAGCCTACCAAAAGATTTTGAGTTATGAGTGAGTTTGAGATAAGAGAACTTCAAGAACGCATAGACGCAGGCATCCTCCTTGCGCAGCGCCGCCTTATCGAGCGCACACGCAAAGATAATGGCGACTTAGTAGTCATGCGCGACGGCAAGGTCGTGCGCCTAACTCCCGATCAACTGCTCCAGAAGTAGTGGCGGGAGATATTGGTGAATTTAAGAAACTTAGGGAGTTTAGAGTGGTGGGTAGGCCTCCGCTCTATGCTCCCTAAATGTTTGGTGAAAGAGGAAAACCGAATGAATAACGGGTTCGAAAGTGTATTGCCCTTTTGAACCCGTTTGCATATTTGCGCCACCTTGTCCCTATCTACTTAGTAATCTTGAAGCCCAGTTTTGTTATGAGTTTGAGGGTCTCGATAGAGGTATTGCGGTCGTAGAGGCGCTCCTCTTCAGGTAGCTCCTCGTAGGCCACAAGACATGGGTGGTGTTTGAGCTCGTCGTTACGCTCCTCGCCCCATATCCAGCCCTGATCAATGCGTGTTTGCGCCCACACCTCGTGAACATTCTTTGCCATTGCCTCTACGAGGTTGTTTAGCTCTTTGGGTAATACAACATCCTTCGTATCTATGGGTTGTGGTATATAATTCTCTCTCATAATACGTTTAGTTGGCGGTTAATCATGTTTTGTTTTACTATCCAAGTACTCCTTATATGCTGCTGGCAATATCTCAACTAAGGCCTTGTCGAGTTTTACGATATCGGGGTCGACCCTCGTAAGAACGTCGTTAGAGCATATATCGAGATGAGCATACATCTTCTTATATTCGCTCTTCATTGGGGTTGAGGTATTGTGGCTGGTCTTAGCCTTGTTCTGTTGGTCGAGCGTAAGTGGGCGATAGCGTAGCAAAAGTTGCTCCACAACCCAGCGGTTATGCTCCACGCTTGCCACTGCCTCAAGCATAGATTTGTCGAAGTCCTTCCTATTTGTGAGATCTATTCCAAAGCATCTGAACTTGGTCCACATAGAGTATACGTTGTATGTGTTCGACCACTTCATTGCAGCCTCTGTCTTGCCCGAAGGCTTACTATTGGTGACCTCGTTGTACTTATTTCCTATCTTTCTGCCTATAAACTCCGATATGTCAACCAACGATGAGTCGTAGCACTCAGTAGCCATGCCGAATGCGCGGAGCTTATCGTTGTAGCGCTTGTTTTTATAGGCTATCTGCTTGAGTAGGTCGTTGTTTCTGCGTTGATATACAAGTATTTGCTGTGTCATATCGCTACTATATACACTATCTGGCATATATGTCGCTGCGGCTATGGCGCGGCTATTATCGGGTATGCAGATAGCTATTGTGAGCTTCGCATCTGGGTTCTTTGCGGCACTTGCGAGGTAGCTCTGCACATGTGGATTCTCCACAGATGCGTTGATGAACTCCCACTCTACGTCGACAAAGTCCTCGCCGAGGTGCGAGCTGCTATACTCTGCGTTGGGCTCCTTAGTAGGGTCTACCCATGAGAATGTGTCGAAGTTGTCGTAGCATCCCTCGTGAGGTGTCTCGATGTATCGTTGGCGCGATACGGCAAATAGCTCCTTGAAGCGACCCATGAAGAAGTGTCGCTGCTGCTCCATAGAGGCATCGATGAACGTAATGCGCGTGCGGCGCTTCTTAGTATTGAAATTGGGGTAGTGGGCAAGGTGTGCCGCCTCGATGGCCATTGCTGTACCCATGCGCGACATATCCACGATGACGAGGTGTACAAAGGTGCTGTCCGTAGGCTTGATGCCCTCGTATCCCTCAAGAGGTTTGTAGCTATCTATGGCGTTGCTTTTGTCATCTTCGAGCTTCTGGCATACAAGCATATGCTGTGCCCACATCTCATAGTAGTTAAAGGGCAAGAACTTGATGCAATCCATGTCTATGTCCGTAACCTTGACTATGTTGAATGTAGTCTGATACTCGAACATCACGCGGCATACAAGGCTGTTCTGCATGCGCCTACGCATAAGCCAGCCACTCAAGCTCTTTCGTGCTCTCTGCTTGAGAGTTACTGCGCTAATCAACTCCATGCTACGCATGTTTATAGTGTCGTGGTACGACTCCGTATCATCTGTGCGTGTCTCCTCACCAATGAGGTATACCTCCTTTGCGCTACCCAATTCGAGGTCGGCGATATCCTCCTTAGAGTCGCGGCTACCGTAGTATATGATGATGCGTTGTTGCTGGCGTGGTGTAAGCGTAGAGAAGAGCTCGCGACGGAAGCTCTCAACGTCGCGCGATGTCTGAATAAGGATGTAGGGCTTCGTAAAGCTATGCTCCTCATCTATCTTCTGAAGTATCTGCTGCACAATGCCTACGACGATGTTGCTGCCACCAATGATGACATAGTGGGGCTTGAAACGTAGGTAGCAGTTGTAGCGCACCTCGCCCTTAGTCCACTTTTCCTTGCGGCGGTCGAACCAGCTGATGAGGGTAGAGACCAGAAGGCCGTTAAGCAAGAAATAGCCGAGGATGGCCGTGAGTGCTGCGCGCTTGCGTCCGCTCTGCGATGTTGTCATGTGCTGGTTGCCTGGGTCAATATAGTGGACATAGAGGCTCCAGAATAGCGAGGGGTCGCTCTGATGCTTAGCAATCTTATTGGGGAGGTTGTTCTTACAGATAACGATAGAGTCATCAACCCTCACCTCGTATGTGTCGTAGCGAGGTAGGTTCTTATACTCCTCGCGTAGCTCTCCAAAGCTAAGTGTGTCGACATCGGCCTTGACGTATGAGTATAGCTCCTTCTGGTACATCATGTGTTTGGGCGAGTACTCCACGTTTGTATTAAGGTGGAAGCAAAAAAGCAGCACAAAGGGCACGAGTAACACGAAGTTGAGCACCCTGAGTAGGAACTGGCCCTTGTTGAGTATGCGGTCGAACTTTATGAGTCGGACTAATAGAATGTATATGTGGTAGACGCAGTATAGCATACCTATGACACCTATAGTTACAAGCACCAGCGTTTTGTGTGGCTTGTCAGCGAATAGCTCCATACAATAGCCTATGATGGCGAGTATGAATATTAGCCAGTGAGAAAGTCGTTTGAGCTTATTCATAATAGTAGTTTGTGTTGTGTAGAACAAAGATAGTGTAAAATGTTGAAAATATGGTGTGCTGACGCCATTTATTTAACGTATAAATACAACAAACCCCAAAAGTTTTGCAACTTATGGGGTGTTAGGTTGTGTAACGTCTCTATTTTAGAAGAGATAGCCGGTATTGATGTAGAAGGCGCCCTTGCCATCCTGCTGGCGGAGCTTGCCTACGGGTAGACCATACTCGAATGCCACGATGAAGTTCTGGTTCATGATGAAACGCAAGCCACCACCCACGGTGATATGGGGCAAATCGCGACCCTGACCCTGAGCCATATACTCATCATAGCTTGCACGATACTGCTCCTCGCCCTTAAATGTCATGTCGTAGTTCTTCGTAACCATGGTGCCATCCGAGAATACGTTCAAGCCGAACGAAATGTTCTGCTTCCAGAGCGTGAACGACACGAAGCGCCAGCGCAACTCCACGTTGTACGATGCTATGTCAAGACCCTCAACACGGCTGCGCATAAGACCGCGGATAGTGCGGTAGCCACCCATGCCATCACGGTCATAGCTCTGACCTACGGTGGTAATATATGGCAATACGTAGTAGGGGGCATGGTTGCCAAACGTACCTTCATAGTTTAGACGGTATGCGAACGTGAGGATGTCGTTCTTAACGATGGGCACATAGTGGCGGAAGGTTGCCGAGTAGCGGTAGTGTGGGTGCGTAGTACCGAGCCACTTGGGAGCAAGTGTCACGTGTGCCTCTGCCCAAATGCCGCGCGAGGGAGCACCCTCCTTGTCGCGTGTGTCGAACAACAAGCCGAGACGCACGGTGCTGTTGAGACCTCCCCATGCCTCGTCATCAGAGATAATGCCCCATTGGCGATATTGGTCAAAGATTGTTAGCTCAGTCTCGGGGAACATCTTCTCGGGTGCCTTGTTCTTATTGATCTTCGCGAGGTTGAGTGCGCTCTGGTTCTTGTAGCCCTGCTTGAAGTAGCTGAGGTGGTAGCCCGCCTCCCAGAAGAACTTGTTATCCCATATGTTGCCTATGAAGTCGCTCTTGAAGAGCACCGCAAGGCGGTTGATGCGATACTTGGGTGTGTAGATAGGGTAGTCGAGGTTCTTCTTGTCCTTACCCAAGGCCACCTTCTCGTGGTCGTAGTACGACATGTAGCCGTTGAAGCCGTAGAAGTCCATAGCCTTGTCGTTGGTGATGGCAATGGCTGTAGACCAGCGTACACCAGGGATGAGGAAGCGGTTGTCGTACGACACAACGAAGAGCTGCGAGCCCTTGGTGAAGAACGATGCCTCGAAGTACCATTGCTGGCGTGTGTTGGGATATGTAGAGCCGTCGCCAAAGTCGTAGATGTTGAGAAGTGCGCCGAGCTGGAAGCCCTTATCTGCATCGTATGCCACGGCAGGAAGAGGACCTAAGTTGTAGCCCGTCTTCTTAATCTCTGACTTCTTGGCGGGTGCTGCAGCCTCTGTAGCATCCTCCACAACGGCGTCTGTGGTCTCTGCAGCCTCCTGTGCATATAGGCTTACAGACATAAGCATGGCGAGTGCCAGCGTGGTAAGTCTCTTAATCATAGTTAGCGGTTTTGGATAAATAGCGATTTAATACGTGCATACTTCTTGCGCAATGGCTTGTTCTTGTGCAACACGATGTCCGACTTTAGGAGTCGCAACATGCGCCATGTCTCCTGCGCTATGATGGGTGCAGGAAGCAGTGCCAACGTGATGGGCAATGCCCACTCCCAAGGCAAGAAGATATATGCCAATGCCGAGTAGATAATCATGAGTATGGGCCACATCACCAAGTTGATGAGATAGCGAATGGAGTTGCGGAACGCATGATCCTTGATGCGTGTGAAGAGCAACTTTGCTATTGCCACCAGAGGCAATGTGAGGATAGATGCGGGGATGGTGTAGGGTAGCTTCAGAATGAAGAACACCATCTGCATAAGGCGTGAGGCGAGGCCATGCTTCGCCGATACGGATTTGAGACTTATAGAGTTCGCTGTACGCTCATCGTGTGCCTCCTTACCCAACTGCAAAAGCTCGGCTGCAACCTCGGGATTCGACTCCTTAAGGCGCAATACCTCGCGCACTGTGCGGTTGTTGGCCTCGAAGTAGGCGTCCATGCCACGCAAGCGCTTGCCATCGACAATGAAATTGCCATGCTTGGTCTGGTAGTTTACCAGTGTAGCGCATATATCATACATAGCTTCGTAGTCCTCATCGTTGGGAATGTAGAAGATGGAGTTGTGGATGCGGTCGGTGAGTACCTCGCGCATGGCTGTCATCTGCTCTGCAGGGGCAAGATCGCTATTCTCCTGGATGAAGCGGCCTACGTTGATTGGCTCGCCAATCTGCACGCGTACCGTAGAGCGGAAGCGGAAGAAGCTGCCGTAGCGGATGCCTACGGGTACGATGTATAGTGGCATGTCGGGCATAAGCTCTTGAGCCTGGAAGGCGATGCGGAAGATGCCCTTAGCCAAGGGCAATGATGAGAACTTAGCCTGGTGTGTACCCTCGGGGAAGATACAGAAGGGCACGCGGTCGCGCAACACGTCGACAGCGCGCTCGATGGTCTCGTTATTCTTCTTAACCTCCTCATAGCCATCGCGCATACGCATGATAGGCATAATCTTGAGCCACTTCAATATCTTGGCAATCTTTGGGTTGCGGAAGATATCGGCACGTGCTACAAAGACCTTAGGGCGGTGATCCATGCCCAGCACCACCATGGCATCCATGAGGGCGTTGGTGTGGTTGGGTGCAAGGATGATAGCGCCATCCTTGGGTATAAACTCCTTGCCTACAAACTTAATTTTGCGATATGAGAGCTTCGTGGCGATGTCTACGTAGTAACGCAAGAAATCGTACATGAAGTCATAGTCTTGAACCTTCTTCTCCTTAGCCATAACTACGCTAGTTTAGTGCGACGGAAGATTGAAGAGGTGATAAGGCCCGAGATAATGTGCCATACGCCCCATAGTGCGGTGATGAAGACCATACCGCCGTTGTTATCCCATATTGCAGGGTCGAAGATTCTGTCGTTGAAGAGTAGGATAAGACCGAGACCAGAGTTCTGGATGCCGACCTCGATAGTCATAGAGCGGCGGTCCGCCTTGGGTAGATGGAAGAGTGTTCCACCACCGTAACCTGTGCCGAGCGCGCACATGTTGTGGATGATAACCACAAAGACGGCCATGATAATGGCCAATGCTACGTCGCCAAGCGTAACGCTATGTGCGATAGTATTATCGCAGAGGTGGCAGGTGACAGTGTCGTAGCCCTCGAGCGAGCTTACAACCTTGGTGAACGACACCACGACCATACCCATAAAGAGAATGATAGAGAGTATCTGCGATGGCTTCAACAGGCGCTTTGTGACGTTGGGGAAGTAGTGCGCAAAGGCGATACCTGCAACAATGGGGATGCCCAATAGGAGCATGATCTGCTCAAACATGTCGCCGAAGGGGATGACAAGTGTGGGAATATCGTTGTTGATGCTCACGATATTGCAGTAGAGGGTGCCGTAGAGCCAAAAGTTGAGCGGCGTGATGAGTGGCGCAAAGGCTGTAGTAACGGCAGTCATCGACACCGAGAGCTCAATATTACCCTTTGCATACGACGACATGAAGTTTGAGATGTTACCTCCGGGGCACGATGCCACAAGGATCATGCCGAGGGCAACCATGGGGGTGATAAAGCTATTGAGTGCGAGAGCTACGCAGAGCGTAACCAAGGGGAGTGCCACCCACTGCATCATACAACCTACGATGATAGACTTGGGGTAGCGGAATACATCTTTGAAAGTGTCGAGCTTGATGCCGAGGGCAACGCCAAACATAACGAGTGCCAAGATGATGTTGACAAGAGTCATCTCTCCTGCGCCCAAATTGGGGTCGAGGGGATCCAAGATCTGTAAGGTTTCCTTCATACGTTAAATCATTCGTGGTCCAACGCGGGACTTGGTTTGGTTACTATCCTCCGACAATTTCGCCTATAGGGGGCGATGGGGAATCGGAAGAATATGTTTGTATAGTCACATGAGGCATGACTATAATCGCACAAATGTACCTAAAATATTTCAATTAACCGCCATAAAGTGGCCCCTTTTGAGCATTTAGATGCTATATATACGTATAAATACCTATAGTAAATGTAGTTAAAATCGCATGATGTACTTTTGAAGCATACCTATATATAAAATAAGAGAGGCTGCCCCGATGTAGGACAGCCTCTCAAATGTTAGTATATCAATACTACTTCAAAGCAGCGTGAGCAGCAGCCAAACGTGCGATAGGCACACGGAATGGAGAGCAGCTTACGTAGTTAAGACCTGCGTGGTGGCAGAACTCTACTGATGAAGGCTCACCGCCGTGCTCACCGCAGATACCACACTTCAAGTCGGGACGTGTGGTGCGGCCCTTGAACACAGCCTCGCGTACGAGCTGACCTACACCATTGCGATCCAATACCTTGAATGGGTCATTCTTGAGGATGTTCTTCTCCAAATAGATAGGCAAGAACTTAGCGATATCGTCACGTGAGAAGCCGAGAGTCATCTGAGTAAGGTCGTTTGTACCGAATGAGAAGAACTCTGCAACCTCAGCGATCTGGTTTGCAGTAACTGCAGCACGAGGAACCTCGATCATTGTACCTACGAGGTAGTCGATGCGGTCGTTACGCTCAGCGAATACTGCCTCAGCGGTCTTGTCGATGATGTTCTTCTGGTAGCGGAGCTCCTTGTGGTTACCTACGAGGGGAACCATGATCTCTACCTTAACAGGTGTACCAGCAGCCTTAACGTTCATCGCAGCCTCGATGATAGCGCGTGCCTGCATCTCTGTGATCTCGGGGTATGTGTTACCGAGACGGCAACCACGGTGACCCAACATTGGGTTAACCTCGTGCAAAGCCTCAACCTTAGCCTTAACCTTCTCTACGGGGATACCCATAGCATCTGCCATATCCTGCTGGTCCTTCTCAGTGTTAGGAGCGAACTCGTGCAAAGGTGGATCGAGCAAACGTACGATAACGGGGTAGCCGTTCATAACCTTGAACAAGCCCTCGAAGTCGCCACGCTGCATAGGAAGAAGCTTAGAGAGAGCTACACGACGACCATCCTCATCGTCTGAAAGGATCATCTCGCGGATAGCCTTGATGCGGTCGCCCTCGAAGAACATATGCTCTGTACGGCAAAGACCGATACCCTGTGCACCGAATGCGAATGCCTGCTCAGCGTCGCGAGGAGTATCTGCGTTAGCGCGTACGTTCATTGTAGCGTACTTGCCTGCGAGCTCCATGAGCTGACCGAAGTCACCGTCGAGGTTAGCTGCCTGTGTAGCAACCTGGCCGAGGTAAACCTCACCTG
>JAFYWG010000001.1 GCA_017558115.1 Alistipes sp. | reverse complement strand
GCAGCCAAACCCGAGGCCCAGCCCCTAAATCTCGCATGATGACCGAGGCACACATCACGCCATCTCTTAATTGATGATACCCCATAATGATTGGTCGTTAAAGAGCGGAACGACCTCTCGGGATACTCGTCACACAGCCTCCTTGGGCTACGCGATTAAGCTAATTTACCCAGTAAATTAAGCAGCGAGTGCGTAGTTGTTATTGCCATTTATAGCTTGAGCGTTCAGTTTAACGAGACCCCACACAAGGCTCGACGTGCTTACAATCGAATTCTACCTGCTGTCAAAACCGGTCACCCCCGTTTCTCTGATGCAGTCATCCGCTTTAGTGATACGGAATGATACATCTCCTTTAGGTAAATTCACTGTTCGTGGCATCTGTGGCAATGCAAATGCGGTGCAAATGTAATAAAATTTTGCGGAATATAAAAATTATCGCTAAATTTGCATAATACTTTATTTCAGAGAAGATGGAGAGTAAGCGAGTTATCGAACTTAAGAACGTGTCAATATATCAGGGCGAGGTGTCGCGTAAGGCTAAGGCCGAGAACAACCTTGTATTGTCGAATGTGAACCTCACGGTGGATGAGGGTGAGTTTGTCTACCTTATCGGTAGGGTAGGCACGGGTAAGAGCTCTCTGCTCAAGACCCTCTATGCCGAGGTGGACCTCGTGGAGGGCGAGGCTACAGTGGTGGGCTTCGATCTACGCAACATCAAGCGTAGCCGCATACCCATGTTGCGTCGCTCTATGGGCATCGTCTTTCAGGACTTCCAGCTACTCACCGACCGCAATGTCTTTTTGAACCTCTACGACGTTATGCGCGCTACGGGCTGGCGCAGTGAGGAGGATATACGTCGCCGCATCAGCGAGGTACTTACGCTTGTGGGCTTGGAGAATAAGAGCTACAAGATGCCTTTCGAGCTCTCGGGTGGTGAACAGCAGCGCCTGACTATCGCACGTGCGCTCTTGAATAACCCACGCTTGATCCTTGCCGATGAGCCCACGGGAAACCTCGACCCCGTTACTGCCGAGGGTATCATGGAGATATTCCACAACATTGCAAAGAGTGGCTGTGCCGTCGTTATGTCTACGCACAATATCTCGCTTATCGAGCAGTTTCCCTCGCGCACAATACTCTTTGCTAAGGGTCAGATTTCGGAGGTCGATGTAAATACGATTATAGGTGTATAGCCCAATATAATATTGTGTCTGATATTAAAGTGAATGAATTATGAGAAGTGGTGCTCTTGTTATAGCTTTGGTGATGCTGTTTTCAGCATTCACTTCAGTGGCGCAGAACGCTAAGGATAGGGAGCCAAATATTCTGGAGTCACCAGATAGCAGCAATGTCTACTATTTGTATGGCAGTGACGGATGGGGTGGTGTGCCTGAGGGATGGACGATACAAGATCGGTACCTGAAAAAAGCTAAGGAGTCGGATTTGGAGCAGACAGCTTTGCACTCAAGGACTCCTGCATACAGAGCTATGGCATATCATGCGTTGGCGTCGAAGAGTAGCAAGAAATGTTACGACCTTCTTCTTGATAGACTGAGAGATACATCCACATTTATGATTGCTGCTTTTGATTGCTATTATGAGCATAATGTCGCTTCATTCATGTTGGATGTGACTTCGGATGCTAAGCGGCCGCTATTTACAGAGGCTCAACAGCGTCACATAGACAGTGTCATCGTCTTTAGTGAGGGACTTGATCATCTTAATAAATATGCCCCTGCATCACGACTTAACGATATGGATGGGCTATACGAAAGAGTCAAAGAGTTGCATCTTGCTGGAACTCCCTATCTGCTAACTATTATAGCAGAATATCGGAACGAGGATGATATTCTTCTTCTGATTGCTGCTCTTAGGGAATATGAGAAGGGGTTGGATTGCAAAGGTGCCAATACCGCAGGTCCGGAAGGAAGAACTAATGATGCCTTGAATGCTTTGATGATATGGCAACATGACGCCTTTATGCCAGTATTGGAGGAGCTGCGTGATTTTGAACTATCGCGAAGATATATTGATTATTATAGGGTGAAGATGCTGTTCAAGGTCGTGATGTCGTATGATAATGAGTGGGCGTATAACTTCATAGAGGAGACTTTTGGTAAGATGAAAGGCAAGAATAAATTTTCCTATCCAGAGAATCTTTTCAAGGCCTATTATGAAGAGGAGGAGCTTCCACGTTTCCGCCCATTAGTTGATAAATATGGAGAAGAACCCTTTGATTGGAGGGCTTGCCAAGGGTCAAATCGCTGAGGTCGATGTAAATACGATAATAGGTGCTGAATAAAACAAAAATCTACCGCTTGGGTAGATTTTTTGTTTAGGGGGATATGGCGTTTGTTACGCCTTAAGTTTGTCGATGAAGGACTTGTTGACGATGACCTTGACTGCGCGATGCAGTACGCGAAGCTCTACAGGTGTGCCTCCGAGCAACTCGCCATCTATCTCGAGGTATATCTCGGGTGAAGATTCTATGCGTATCTTACTGCCCTGTATGTGCTGCACATGGCCGATAGAGTAGATCTCGCCATTGAAGAAGCGGCGCAAGCGAAATACCACATGCCACCAGTGTATAGGCTTGATGAGGGTCACATCCAAGAGGCCGTCGTCGGCTACCGACTGTGGCAACTGCTGAATACCGCCACCATTATACTTACCCACACCCATAGCCAGGCTAAAGAGTAGGTTGTTGTACAGGAGCTTGTCGTCGACCCATATCTTCACGCCCGTGGGCTTATACCTAAAGAAGGTGTTTACGAGTGCACGAATGTAGAAGCTTGCACCTCTCTTCTTGCCATTGTCCATGCTCTGTCCGCGTTTGATTACCGCGGCATCAAAGCCTACGCCCGCCACGTTTGCCATGTAGCGTGTCTGGCGGTAGCGCGACTCCTCATACTCCACTGCGGCAACATCCTGCAAGAAGGTGTAGCCCTCCTTAATGGCGCGTATTACTGCTGCGTAGCGCGTGGGTAGACCATACATGCGTATCCAGTCGTTGCCCGTACCTACGGGGATTACTGCTATGGTGACCTCCGAGGGCTCTACGCACTTCTGGATGAAGAGACCGTTAATGACCTCGTGGAGTGTGCCGTCGCCACCCGCAACGATGATGTTGCGGTAGCCCAACGTGATGGCCGACACAGTAAGCTCCGTGGCGTGGTGCTTATGCTCGGTGAACACCGCCTCGCACGATATCTCATTGTCGCGCAGTAGCTTCGATATAAGAGGGAAGTCGTCAAGCCCCTTTCCAGAGCCGGAAATGGGGTTGACGACTAAGAACCACTTAGCGCCATTTGCTTGGGCGCTACTATTTAAGGTATGCTCTTTCATGCCTACCTTGCGTTTCATTACTTTTTGGGAGCGTTCTTAATGGTGTTGAGCAAGAAGTCGTAGAACTTCTCCACAGAAGCGATGTTTACCTTCTCATCGGGTGAGTGAGGATAGCAGATGGTAGGACCGAACGAGATCATGTCCATGCCGGGATACTTAGCACCGATTATACCGCACTCCAAACCTGCATGGATGGCAGTAACCGATGGCTTCACGCCGTAGAGCTTCTCGTATGACTCGAGCATGGTGTGCAAGATGGGTGACTTCATATTGGGGTTCCAACCGCTGTATGAGCCTGAAAGCTCAACGTCTGCACCTGCCAACTCGAAGACTGAAGAGATAGCACCTGCCAACTCACCCTTCTCGGTGTCTACTGAAGAGCGCAACAAGCACTTAACCTCGATAGTCGAGCCGTTAGATACTACGATAGCCAAGTTCGATGATGTCTGCACAAGGTTCTCCATAGCGATAGACATGCGCTGTACGCCGTTGGGGCAGCCGCATACCGCACGAATCAACGAGTGTGACTCGAGGTGTGGGATAATCATCTTGGGGCACTCAACCTCCTCTGCGAAGATCTCGATAGAGTCCTCGATGCCCTCGAACTCCTTGATGATAACCTTCTCGAAGGTCTTAACGTTAGCCTCGAAGATAGCCTTCTCAGCCTCGCGTACTACAACCACTGCCCATGCCTCGCGGGGGATAGCGTTACGCATGTTACCACCCTCAACTGCTGCGAGCTCCAAGCCGTATGACTCGGTCTCCTGGCGCAACAAGCGGAACAATACCTTGTTGGCGTTAGCGCGCTGTGAGCCAATCTGGATGCCTGAGTGGCCACCCTTAAGACCCTTAACTGTGATCTTGTATGCTGCGAACTTACCCTCGAGAGCCTGCTCGCGGTACTTGAATGTAACATTTACATCCATACCACCAGCGCAACCTACATACAACTCACCCTCAGTCTCAGAGTCGAGGTTGAGAAGGATGTCGCCCTTGAGCATGCCGCCCTGAAGACCGAAAGCACCATCCATGCCTGTCTCCTCAGTAGCTGTGAAGAGGCACTCCAATGGGCCATGTACGAGGTCTGCATCCTCCATCGCAGCCATAGCAGCTGCCAAGCCGATGCCGTTGTCGGCACCGAGAGTAGTGCCATTAGCTGTCACCCACTCGCCATCAATATATGCCTCGATGGGATCTGTAGAGAAGTTGAACTCCTTGTCGTTGTTCTTCTGTGGCACCATGTCGGTATGTGCCTGAAGGATGATACCCTTGCGGTCCTCCATGCCTGGAGTTGCGGGCTTATATACATAGACGTTCTGTGCATCATCTACCTTATGCTCAAGACCAAGCTCCTCTGCCCACTTTACGATGTATGCGCGGATGGCATCCTCCTCGTGTGAGGGGTGGGGAATCTCACAAATTGCAGCAAAGTGCTTCCACACCAATGCTGGCTTCAAACCTTTCAAATTCTTGTCCATAATCACTTAAATTATTAGTTGTTAGTTATTTAATTACTCCTTGTTTGTATGCTTGAGGCTATTCTCAAGCTCCTCGCGCTTGTCGAATGCATCGACGATGTACTTAACCAATCTGTGGCGTACGATGTCGCGTTTGTCAAACTCCACGATGCCTATGCCCTCGATGTTCTTCAGTGTCTCCATAGCTCGCGTAAGACCACTATCCGAGCGGCGGGGTAGGTCAATCTGCGTAACATCGCCCGTAACGATGAACTTAGCGTTGCGACCCATACGCGTTAGGAACATCTTGATCTGCGAGAGGGTAGTGTTCTGCGCCTCGTCCAAGATGACGAAGGCGTTATCCAACGTGCGGCCACGCATATATGCCAATGGTGCAATCTGCACTGTGCCCTCCTCAATATACTTCTGCAACTTAGCAGGGGGTATCATGTCGTTGAGCGCATCGTAGAGTGGCTGCAAATATGGGTCGAGCTTCTCCTTCATGTCGCCGGGCAAGAAACCAAGCTTCTCGCCAGCCTCCACAGCGGGGCGTGTGAGGATTATACGTCGCACCTCCTTCTCTTTGAGTGAGCGTACGGCAAGTGCAATAGCCGTATATGTCTTACCCGAGCCTGCGGGGCCCACGGCAAAGAGTAGGTCGTTGCGCTCGGCGAGTTTCACGAGTCTCTGTTGGTTAACGGTGCGGGCGCGGATAATATTGCCATTGTTGCCATATACAATGGCATCCTTGTCTACTGCAGGGGGCTCCGCTGAAAGCTCCTCAAGGCTTGAGGAGAAGGCCTGTGACACCACCTCCGACGATATGTGACCATACTTAATATAGTACTCCACAAGTGCGTTCATCCTACGCTCGAAGGCTGCTACGTCGCTACGTGCTCCGAGTGCCTTTATCTTGTCGCCGCGTGCCACAATCTTTAGCTTGGGACACAGCTCGCGCATCTGCTCAAGATAGGCATCCTGCGCACCGTACAATTCGCGGGCGTCTACACCCTCGACCAATATCTCTTTGACTATCTCTTCACTCATACGTTGTTAATCATCTACTTAAAACATCAATGTTAAGCCCGCAGTCACCCTATAGGCGCGTGTTGAGAACTCGATGCCATTGAATGAGTTGTGGTTGCTCTTTAGCGGGTGTACATAGCGTGCCTCGATGACGAGGTGGCGTCCGATGCCCACGCCAACACCTGCAGCAAGGTTCCAGGTGGGGTAGAGCGACCCGAAGAACATCGTCTCGCTATTCAAGGTGTACTCCGCACGGCTCATCACCGTGAAGAGGGGACCCGCACTGATGCGTATATGGTTGCTGGCAAGGCGTGCTGAGAGCAACACGGGGATGTCCATAGTGTGGGTACGCACCTTGCGGTTTAGTCCCAATGCCGAGGCATTCACCGAACCTCCCTCGTAGCATATCTCGGTCTCGATGGCGAAGTTGCGACCAATGCGCACGGCCATGTCGAAGTGACCAGCGATGCCGAATCGTGGTTTTAGCTCGACCATATTTGTCGACACATGACTTAGGCCCGTGTATGTTGCACCCACGCCTACGCCCCACTCCATACGCACCTTGGGGCCATCCTCCTGGGGGTAGAAGCCCTGATTGTTGCCCTGTGCCGAGGCCTCGTTGGCTGACACCATAACGGCAAACGCAGCCATAGCAGCCACAATTATATATCTAAATTTACTCTTCATACGCATATTAACCTTCAAAGTTACTTACTTTTGATAAAATAACCAAAATATTGAGTAAATATTTTATAAAGTTTCCAAAATCCAAGGAATTGACTTATCTTTGTGGCCTAATATGTAGATAAGAGAGTAATTAAAGATATAATACTATGAGTCTTGTTGCAATCGTAGGTCGCCCAAATGTGGGTAAGTCTACACTTTTCAACCGCTTGGTAGGTCAGCGTCAGGCTATCGTCGATGAGACAGCCGGCACAACACGCGACCGTCATTATGGTAAGACCGACTGGAACGGTAAGGAGTTCTCCGTTATCGACACTGGTGGTTACACCGTAAATTCTGAGGATATCTTCGAGGATGAGATTCGCCGCCAGGTGATGCTCGCAATCGAGGAGGCAGACCTTATCCTCTTCCTTGTAGAGGTACGCACAGGCGTAACAGACCTCGATATGATGATGGCCGACATCCTCCGTCGCTCGGGTAAGAAGGTTATGCTCGTATGTAACAAGGTCGACACCTACGACCTCATCTACTACTCACACGAGTTCCACTCATTGGGCCTTGGTGAGCCTTTCTGCATTAGCTCAATGTCGGGTAGCGGCACTGGCGATATGATGGACGCCATCCTCGCTAACCTCCCTGAGGATACACAGGCAGAGTACGACGCATCGCTCCCACGCATCACCATCGTGGGTCGTCCTAACGTAGGTAAGTCGTCTATGACAAATGCATTGCTTGGCAAGGAGCGTAACATTGTGACCAATGTGGCAGGTACCACACGCGACTCTATCCACACTCGCTACAACATGTACGGCATGGACTTCTACCTTGTCGACACTGCGGGTATGCGTAAGAAGGGTAAGGTGACCGAGGACCTTGAGTTCTACTCTGTGATGCGTTCAATTCGCGCTATCGAGAACTCTGACGTCTGCGTGCTTATGCTCGACGCGGAGCAGGGTATCGAGTCGCAGGACCTCAATATCCACAACCTCATCGTGCGCAACCGAAAGGGCTGTGTTATCGTGGTAAACAAGTGGGACCTCGTGGAGAAGGACAGCAACACCATGAAGGTGTGGCGTGAGTTCTTGGAGAAGAAGCTCGCACCATTCAGCGACATTCCAATCATCTTCACATCTGTGATTAACAAGCAGCGTATCCTCGATGTGCTTCAGGCAGCAATTCGCGTATATGAGTCACGCAAGCGTCGTATCTCTACATCGGAGCTTAACGACTTCTTCTTGCCTCTCATCGAGAACTATCCTCCTGCAGCAACCAAGGGTAAGTACATCAAAATTAAGTATGTCACTCAGTTGCCTACGCCTACGCCTCAGTTTGCGTTCTTTGTGAACTTGCCACAGTACATCAAGGAGTCGTATCGTCGCTTCCTCGAGAACAAACTTCGTGAGCAGTGGGACTTCTCGGGTGTGCCTATCCAGATCTATTTCCGCCAAAAGTAATTTCTTGATAAGAGGTCATTGTCGACCCATTCCAAAAGATACCACCCAGGGCTGTACTTCTTGTACTATCCCTGGGTGGTATCTTTTACTTCGCAGTGGGGGCAGTGGTGGTGTTCGCCGAGGACGGTGTGGGGAACATCGCCGTGGGTGATGATCTGCAGCGGGCAGTCGTAGTTGCGTAGCTGCTCCTCGGTGATGACGTTAGAGTCGTGGCGGTGAACATGGCGGTTGACGCAGACGATGTTGTTAACCACGCTCGATATAGTACCTATGTCATGCGAAACCATCATAATGGCCATGTCGTGACTAAGGTGGTGGAGGAGGTTGTATAACTCATTCTCGAAGTGGTTATCCACGAAGTTGGTGGGCTCGTCGAGAACCAAGAGCTTTGGTTCGGAGATAATAGCTCGGCATAGCATCACGCGCTGGAGCTGACCTCCCGAGAGTTCACCTATGGGTCGCTTTGCGAGGTGGTCGAGGTGTGCCTGACGTAGTGTTGCCATGGCACGCTCACGCTCCTGCTTGCCGTAGCAGCGTAGCATGCCGCGCTCAGCCTGAAGGCCCGACATTACGACCTCCAAAACCGATATGGGAAAGACCTTGTCGAATGACGACACCTGGGGTAGGTAGCCGATATGAGGCTTGCCGTGGCGCATGATATAGGTGTCGAAATTTATGGTGCCGCGGTGGGGTACGATGCCCATGATGGCCTTAACAAGCGTACTCTTACCACCGCCATTAGGGCCTATGATGCCGAGAAAGTCGTCGGCGTATATATCGAGGTCTACATGCTCCAGAGCACGCACCGTGTCATACGTGACACTAAGGTCGCGGATGGTGATTATGGGCTGTTTCATCGTTAACGGCATATAATCTCTGTGACACGCTCTATCTCACCGAATATATCCTCCGAGAGGGGGTCGGTGGTGATGATCTCTGCACCGCAATCCTTAGCTATGGCGCGCACCTTGTCCTCGCTATACTGAGGTTGGCGGAGGATGACCCTTACGCCATGCTCCTTAGCCTTGTCGATGAGTGCTGTTGTTTGGCGCAAAGAGGGCTCCTTGCCGTCATGCTCAATGGCTATCTGCTCAATGCCGTAGTCGCGGGCATAGTATGTGTAGGCGGGGTGATATATCATCATGGCCTCGACACCAGTACCCTCAAGGCGTGTTGCACAGTAGCTATCCAAGGCGTCGATGCGCTTAAGAAGCTGCTCCGTAGCCGTGGTGTACTTCACCGAGTCGGGGTAGTGGGCGATGATGGCGTCGTGGGCGTTGACAACCATAGTGCGCAAGGCGCGTGGCGAGGTCCAGATGTGTGGGTCTACGCCGTGCTTATGCTGGTGGTTGCCATGCGAGCAGCTGCCGGCGATAAGCTCTATGCCCTTCGAGAGGTTTACAACCTCGGCGTCGCCACTAATACGGTTTACAAGGCTCTGCTCGAAGTCGATGAGACCCGTAGAGAAGATGAACTCAGCGTCGCTAAATGCAGTAACCTGCTTAGGCGTAGGCTCGAAGGTCTCTGGGCTTGCTCCCTTGGGCACAATGACTTCTACATTGAAGTCACCCACCGTAATCTCCTCAACGATAGCCTGCATCGGAGTGATCGTTACATATATAGTCTTTTTGTCACTTGTGCTATTTGAGGCACAACCCACAATTAGTAGGATGCTCAATATTAATGTTGCTATTTTTTGCATTGTAATATAATCTTTTAAAAAATGTGAAGGCAAAGGTATAAAAAAGTGTGCAAAAATTTTGTTTTTATCGGCAAAAAATAAGATATTTGTGACGCAAATTATAAACTTATGCAAAATGATTAAGAATATAACCGAAAAAATAGTCTATATCGGAGTAGACGATACAGATATCGATCTATTCGAGAGCCAGTATGTAGTGCCTAATGGTGTTGCTTATAACTCATATGTTATCCTCGATGAGAAGGTGGCGGTGATGGATACCGTAGACCTTCGCAAGGCTGACGAGTGGTTGGAGAACCTAAAGACTGCACTCGCTGGTCGCAAGCCCGACTACCTCGTAGTTCAGCACCTCGAGCCCGACCATGCTGGTACTATCGCTCGTGTCATGGCTGAGTACCCCGATATGGAGGTTGTTGCTTCGGATAAGGCGGTTAAGATGTTGCCTAACTTCTTCTCTGACACTGCTTTTGAGGGTCGCACACGTGGCGTTAAGGAGGGTGATACACTCCCATTGGGTGAGCGTACACTTCACTTCGCTATGGCACCTATGGTGCACTGGCCTGAGGTTATGGTGTCTTATGAGAGTTTCGACAAGGTCCTCTTCTCGGCTGATGGCTTTGGTAAGTTTGGTGCTTTGAGCTGCAATGAGGATTGGACAGACGAGGCACGTCGCTACTATATTAATATATGTGGTAAGTATGGTGCACCTGTTCAGGCACTCCTTAAGAAGGCCGCTACGCTCGATATCGCCATCATCTGCCCAACACACGGCCCTGTGCTTACGGAGAACCTCGGCTACTACATCGGCCTCTACGACAAGTGGAGTAAGTATGAACCCGAGACTGAGGGTGTGGTAGTGGCATTTGCATCTATCCATGGCAACACGGCACAGACAGCGCGTAAGTTTGCCGAGATATTGAAGGCTAAGGGTGCGGAGAACGTTATCGTTCACGACTTGTCGCGCTGCGATATGTCGAAGGCTGTGGAGGATGCCTTCCGTTATAGCCGATTGGTTGTTGCTGCGGCATCGTACGACTCGGACGTATTCCCACCCATGCACGACTTCTTGCACCACCTCGCTATCAAGAACTTCTCTAAGCGTCGCATCGGCATCATCGAGAATGGCTCATGGGCTCCCACCGCAGGTAAGGCTATGCGCAAGATTATCGACACGTTCAAGGATGTGTCGGTGGCTGAGAGCATGGTGACCATCATGTCGACACTCAAGCCCAGCGACATCCCCGCTTTGGAGCGTTTGGCAGATGAGGTATTGGCATAGTTTGCATAACATATAATAGTAAGGGCTACCCCTGGAGGAGTAGCCCTATTTTTGTGCTCTGTGGTTACTATTTTGTTCCCTCGTACTCTACGGGGTATCCGCCGCACATGAACGAGAGGGTCATCTTATTGTCGTTGACTGAGCCCACGAGGTTGGTGATGGTGAACTGCTCGAAGGGGCCACCCATAGCGTAGGGCACAATTTTATCGCCCGAGATGGTGTAGCCGTTGGCTGTCTCCTCATAGCTTGCGCCCTCCACGACCATGTCGAGCTTAACGGGCATGCCCGAGGCGAACTTAACCTTGTACATGACGAAGTTGAGCTTGCCATCCTTAATCTCGTAGTCCACCTCTACGTCTGTCTGTACGTAGAAGGCGCCATCGTTCTGGTCTACCGTCATCTTACCCTTGTAGCATGTGCTATCGGGGTTCTTTGGGAGGTCGTTGTTCTTACCATTCTCGCAGGCTACAACCATAAGGCCTGCAAGTGCAATTAAAAGTAGTCTTAGCTTGTTCATAGTTTGTTTTATAGATTGAAGTTTAATTTTATGCCTCCATGTACGGGTGCACCCTTAGAGAAGAACTCCTCGCCAACGCTCTTGAAGTAGAAGACGTTGTAGTCGGTGTTCGTAAGGTTGCGACCCCATAATGTTAGCTCGAAGTTATTTATGCGTAGTGTCGCCTGTGCGCCCAACATCGAGTAGAAGGGCTGGCGATGGGTATTTGCCTCGTTCCAGTATATCGAACCTGTGCCTCGCCAGTCGGCCGAGAGCGTCAGGTAGCGGAGTGTGGGGTGGTTGAAGTGCCATGTGTAGGATGCCACAACGAGTGCAGTATGCTCGGGGGCGTAGGGGAGGCGGTTGCCAGCATAGTTGCCCATGCCGTCGTTATACTCGCGGAAGCGGGCATTGGTATAGCCGTAGTCGCCACGTATATTGAAGCCTTTGTGGGTGTAGTCCACGCTGAGCTCAGCACCGAAGCTGCGGGCACGTGCAGCGTTCGACATCATGCGTCCCGTATTCTGACCATGGGGGAGCACTGTCACCTGCTGGTCGAAGCACTCTATCCAGAAGAGTGAGGCATCGATGCTCAACCCCGCCGTGGGGCGTAGGTGTGTGCCTAACTCGAAGTTCCAGCTTGTTTCGGGCTTGTAGCGCGTAGCCGAGGCGGTGTCGTAGGTCGTGCCGCCCACGCCATCAAGCTCTATGCCCAAGTCGGACATCATATCCGACATCATCTTTGCTTGGAGGATGTCCGAGAATATCTGCGTGTTGAAGCCTCCTGCTTTGTAGCCACGTGTGATGGTGGCGTAGGCAGAGCCTTGTGTGAAATTATACTCCGCAGCAATCTTGGGTAGCACCTCGAAGAAGAGCTGACTCTCTCGGCCCTTAAATTCGCTGTATAGGCTATGGTAGTCGCTCATAGTCAGGTCGAACATGTAGGGTATGGTGGCGTTGGAGTTGTAGCTCATTGTGCTATACTCCATGTCGAGGCGTATGCCTGCGGTGAGCTGCCAGTTGCCGAGGCGGAACGAGGACTGATGATATAGCGCCGTGCCATATGTGGGTATGTGGAAGTCGCTGTTTATGACGAAGTTGTTGCCACCGATGAACATGTTGTTATCGGGAAATACAGTGTGCAGACCCTTGTTTATGTTGCCCAAAATAAGGTCATCGATGCCGTCGCGCTTAAACGTCACGGGCGAGGACATGTCGAGCCACTTAGCAAAGGCGAAGGCTCCCGTGAGCCACTGCCAGCGCTGTGTGCGGTTGGCATTGCGGAATACCACCTCCTCGGTTATGGTGTGCTCGCGCTGCATCTGCTGCATCGTGAACATCGACTTGGGCGTGAAGTCTTGGTCGAGGGTCATCACGTCGTCGAGGTACTGATAGCTCGTAGCACTCGAGAACTCAATTTTATCACCCTTATACTTGACTACAAGTCCCTCGTTTATTGCCAGACGCTTATACCCCGCGGGGTCGTTATATGCCACTGCCTCGAGGCTTTCGACCTCGGCATTGTAGTGGTGGTAGGCGTAGCCTCCTTCGTCTGTGTAGCCAATATTTAGGGAGTTATCGAGGCTCCAGCCGCGCTTTAAGAGCCACTGCATGCGTAGGCGTGCTGAGGCGCTATTGCCCCAGTCGCACATCTTATCGGTGTAGGTATTTCGGAAGTAGCCGCCGTCGTGGTCGAAGTGTGCTGCGACAGATATGCCGAAGTTGTCGCGGGGGCGGGCATAGTAGGCTGCCGAAGCGCGATACGACGTCATTGTCGAGTACTCGGCCATGAGGCGTAGGCCCGTCCACGATAGGGGCGAGAGGGTAGTAATGTTCATCACGCCACCCGAGGTGTTACGGCCATAGAGTGTGCCCTGAGGTCCGCGTAGTAGCTCCACCTTGCGAATATCGTAGAAGTCGAAGTCGTAGATATTCTTATTCATTAGAGGTATGTCGTCGATGGTGACACCAAGCACGGGCTGGTCGATACGCGAGCCGAAACCACGCACATATATCGACGAGGTGATGGATGAGCCGTAGTCTGGCTGGTAGAAGTTGGGCGCTATGAGCGACACGTCCTTAATGGAGGATACGCCCATGCGCTCAATGCGGTGCATCGATAGCTGAGTAGAGGCTACGGGGGTGCGTAGTGCGTCGTCACTCTTTAGCGATGCCGTGACCTCGATACGCTCTATATGTAGTGTGTCGGTAGGTATGGAGTTATCCTCTACCTCCGTCGTTGGGTTAGCGAATGCAAGTGCTAATATTGCTATTATTCCTTTCATGCCGCAAAAGTACAACACCCCCACCAAATACACAACCCCCATTTATGGGGGTATTCGGCAGAAATGGGTAATTAGTAGTTGTTATTAGCATTGTCTGCAAAGTCTGCGCCCCTCTCGCTACCGAAGCGCCTCTCGAGCCATGCGAGGTATGCGCAATTCTCGGTCATCGTAGCATCCAATACCCTACGGGGCAACCCCGCTGATACCCTCTTGGGCTCGGGTGGAAGTTTGTTGTTCGTTCGTTCGTTTTTCCTATGAAAAAGAACGAACGAACACTCTTCCCTCCTCGGCGTATCTCGCTTCCATGGGTTATCAGTAAAGTATTGATGTGGTGTATAGTGATAACCACATTTATCAAGACGATTACACTTACCTACATTATCACTGATATATATATTATTATTTTCTGTATCCACATACCGAGTAAATACATTTTTTCTACCACACTGAGGACATACATGGCGTGTGCTACGACCTCGGTATCTCTCTAACTGATATCTATATTGTGTCATAGTGATATAATAATTTTTTTTGGGACCATGGGACCTAAGAGACCATGGGACCTAAGAGACCATGGGACCAAAGAGAAGATGCTATCGACTGCTGTCCGCGACTTCTCTCGGTCTCCTCGGTCTCCTTGGGTCTCTCTCGTCTCTATTGTTCGTTCGTTCTTTTTTATAGGAAAAACGAACGAACGAACAAGCGAACTACTCTTGTTTTAGCAGAGTGTGTATGGAGGATATGCTCTTGTACCCCAACTCCTCGGCGATTTGTCGGTAACTCTTGCCCTCCTCGCGCATGGCGCGTACCTGTTCTATCTTCTCGTCGCGCTCCTTTTTTTTGAGACGATAGGGATGATAGAGTTTAGGGAGATTAGGGAATGTCACCTTAAACTCCCTAAATTCTCTAAATTCTCTAAATTCTCTTTTCTCTCTTATGTCCCTTAAGTCTCTTAAAAAAAAACTCCCGCGAGGAGTTACCCTGCGGGAGTGTTGTCAAAAATGACGAAGATTAGAGCAAAGCGTCGATCTTAGCCTTGAGCTCATCCTTAGTAGCTGTGCCTACGTGCTTGTCTACCTGCTGGCCACCCTTGAAGAAGAGGATGGTAGGAACGTTACGTACGCGGTACTGAGCTGCGATCTCGTCGCCGTCGTCACCAACGTCGCACTTGCAGATTGCAACCTTGCCCTCATACTCCTCAGACAACTCGTCGATGATAGGTGCTACCATACGGCAGGGACCACACCATGTAGCCCAGAAGTCAATTACTACGGGCAAACCCATGCCCATTACCTCGTCGAAGTTTGCGTTGTTAAGTTTAATTGCCATAGCTGTAAAATTTTAAGTTATGTTATAATAGAATAGTTGATTTCGTTAGTATTCAAAAACTCCATAAAGTCCGTTGTGGGTGCCACGCGGTACTCCTTAGATACCAGGCGCACCTTGACGTCGGTCTGAGCGTCGGTGACGGTCATCTGCAGCGTCGCCTTGCCGCTATTGCGGTTTATGGCCTCGAGTAACATATCCGTGAGCGTGGTGCATACGTCATGCACCTCCAACTCCAGGCGTATAGCCTTGATGCTATCGGCGATATCGGCGAGGTGCTGAATAGAGGTTATCTTATATTCCAACTCCGCAGGCTCCCTATATGGGCGTGTCTGCACACGTCCGCGTATCATAAGGAAGTTGTTGAGCTCGATGAGCATGCCCCACTGGGTGTACTCCTTGCTAAAGAGTGTGAACTCGTGCTGCGAGTTGTAGTCCTCGAGAACAAAGCGTGCATACTTGCGGCCATCCTTAGTGCTCAGCGGCGTTATCGACACCACCACTCCTGCCACTGCAATCTCCTTACCATCTAATAGCGTAAGGTCCTCCAAGTCGCCCAACTCGGCCTTACACATCTGCTTGATGATGAAGTCGAAGCGGTCGAGGGGGTGTCCCGAGAGGTAGAGGCCTATGACATCCTTCTCCTTGTTGAGCACCACGATGTTATTCCAGTCCTCAGCAACAGGCACACGCGGCTTCTGAAGGTCGAAGCCACCCTCTGTAGCCATGCCAAAGAGGCTCTGCTGGGCATTCTGCCTCTCCTGCTGCACACGCTGGCCATAGCGCACGAGCATATCGAGGAACATAACCTTCGCCTGGTCCTCGGCAAAGAAGCGTGAGCGGTTGAAGTCGATGAGCGAGTCGAAGCCACCGGCATAGGCGATACTCTCCAAACACTTCTTGTTCACCACAGAGTAGTTTACCCTCTCCATAAAGTCGTAGATAGACTTGTATGGACCATTCTCCATGCGCTCCCTGACGATAGCCTCCGAGGCCGCCTCGCCAACGCCCTTAATGGCGGCGAGACCGAAGCGTATGTCGCCACTCTTATTTGTTGAGAACTTGACCTTCGACTCGTTAACATCGGGACCAAGCACGGCGATACCCATGCTCTTGCACTCGTTCATGTAGGCTGTAACCTGCTTGATGTCGTTAAGGTTGCGGCTGAGCACCGTAGCCATATACTCGGAGGGGTAGTGCGCCTTGACGTATGCCGTCTGGTATGCCACCCACGAGTAGCACGTAGCGTGCGACTTGTTGAAGGCGTACGACGCGAACTTCTCCCAGTCTGCCCAAATCTTCTCCAATACCTTCTCGTCGTGGCCGTTGCTCTTGCCACCTGCGATAAACTTGGGCTTGAGCTCATCCAGCTTCGACTTAATCTTCTTACCCATCGCCTTACGTAGGGTGTCGGACTCGCCTCGCGTGAAGTTGCCCAGCAATCGCGAGAGCAACATCACCTGCTCCTGGTATACGGTGATGCCGTATGTGTCCTTAAGATATCGCTCCATGATGGGGATATCGTAGACGATAGGCTTGCGGCCATGTTTACGGTCGATGAAGTCGGGGATGTAGTCCATAGGTCCGGGACGATAGAGTGCATTCATCGCAATAAGGTCCTCGAACGTCGAAGGCTGCAACTCACGTAGGTACTTCTGCATACCTGGCGACTCGAACTGGAATGTGCCAATGGTGCCACCTTTGCAGTATAGGTCGTATGTCTTCTTGTCGTCGATGGGGATGTTGTCGATATCAATCTTCACGCCGTGGGTCTGCTCCACGGTCTCCACAGCATCCTTGATAATAGAGAGCGTCTTAAGACCAAGGAAGTCCATCTTGATGAGACCCGTATCCTCAATCACTGCACCCTCATATTGCGTCACGAGCATCTTCTCGCCCGTCTCCTTGTCGTCAGCCGTACTTACGGGCACCCAGTCCGTGATGTCGTCACGACAGATGATAGTGCCGCAGGCATGCACACCCGTACCACGCACGTTACCTTCCAACATCTTTGCATACTTTATTGTATCGCGCATGATGGGGTCGGTAGACTCCTCAGCAGCCTTAAGCTCAGGAACTGCCATGATGGCATTCTTAAGGTTCACCTTGAGCTGCTTATCCTTGTCGTTAGGGTCGTTGATGCGGTCGGGAATCCACTTACACAACTGGTTAGCCTGCGCAAGAGGTAGCTTCTGCACACGTGCAACATCCTTGAGCGCCATCTTTGTAGCCATGGTGCCATAGGTGATGATGTGCGCCACCTTCTCCTTGCCATACTTCTGCGTCACCCAGTTGAGTACACGGCCACGGCCATCATCGTCGAAGTCAATGTCGATATCGGGCAACGAGATACGATCGGGGTTCAAGAAACGCTCGAACAGTAGGTCGTACTTGATGGGGTCTATTTGCGTGATACCCAGGCAGTATGCCACGGCCGAACCCGCCGCTGAACCACGTCCAGGACCCACCGACACGTCGAGCTCCTCGCGTGCTGCGCGTATGAAGTCCTGCACGATGAGGAAGTAACCAGGGAAACCCATGGTCTTCATGATGTGCAACTCGAAACGTAGGCGTGTTGTGGTCTCCTCGTCGAGCTCCTCGCCGTAGCGCTTGTGTGCACCATCCATGGCGAGCTTCGCAAGGTAGTCGGCCTCGAGCTTTATACGATATAGCTTGTCGTAGCCACCCAGCTTCTCAATCTTCTTGCGTGCCTCGCCCTCCTCCATCACCACGTTGCCATTCTCGTCGCGTGTGAACTCATTGAAAAGGTCCTCCTCGCTATACTTCTGGCGATAACCCTCCTCGGTGCCGAAATCCTCGGGGATGGCGAAGGTGGGCATGATAGGAGAGTGGTCGATAGAGTAGTTCTCCACCTTGTTGCACACCTCTACGGTGTTGTCCAACGCCTCGGGTACGTAGTCGAACAGAGCGTTCATCTCTGCGGTAGTCTTCAGCCACTCCTGTTTGGAATAGAGCATACGCTTCGGGTCGTTGAAGTCCTTGGATGTGCCAAGGCATATTAGGCGATCGTGAGCCTCGGCATGCTCCTCATCCACGAAGTGTACGTCGTTGGTACACACGAGCTTGATGCCGAGCTTGTTCGACATCTTAATAAGGTGCTCGTTCACCACCTCCTGTATCTTCCAGGTGTCGTGGTTGGCATGCTCCACGGTTGCCTTGTGCATCTGCAACTCGAGGTAGTAGTCCTCACCAAAGAGGTTTTTATACCAAAGGGCAGCCTCCTCTGCTTGGTCGTACTTTTCCTCGCGGATAAGTCGTGGAATCTCACCACCGATACATGCCGAGCAGCATACAAGTCCCTCGTGGTACTTCTCCAACTCCACACGATCGGTGCGAGGACGTCCATAGAAGCCCTCGGTGTAACCCTTCGATACTATCTTGATAAGGTTCTTGTAACCTTTTATGTTTTTTGCAAGAAGGATAAGATGGTAGCCGCTGTAGTCGCCCATCGACTTTTCGCGGTCGTGTAGACGTCTGCGCGCCACGTATACCTCACAGCCGATAATACCCTTGAAGTCGGCCTTGGGCTGTGCGTCGAGCTCAACACGAGCCTTAGCAAGTGCTGCGCCAGCATCCTCGCCCATCTCTGCCTCCGATGCTGTGCCATTCTCGAGGCGTTCGATGAGCCCCTGCAGGCTCTTAATCTTATCTTTGCGTGCGCCATTCTTCTTCTTTACGTAGTTGAAGAAGTCCTTAGCGCCAAACATGTTACCATGGTCCGTAAGTGCTATGCCAGGCATGCCATCAGCAATGGCCTTGTCGACAAGCTTCGAGATGCTTGCCTGGCCATCGAGTAGTGAGTACTGGCTATGTACGTGAAGATGTACGAACTGACGCATGGTTAAACATTAATTAAAAATCGTGTACAAATATAGCGAAAAAAAATCGTATATATTTCGCTCGGTTGTGTCGATTATTAAGAAAAAAAGTGTTATCTTTACGAACCAACTTTAAACTCCGTGAGTTATGAATGCGACAAACGAAACTCTCGTGGTGCTCAAAACCTTTGATAACACCACACAGGCGGAGATTGCAAAATCTATCTTGGATAGTGCTGGAATCTTCTGCGTGTTGCATGGCGAGCACATGGCTGCCATCTACACAACCTCGCTTTTCGCCGTGCGTTTGATGGTTAAGGCTGAAGACGTCGACGATGCACTTGCTGTTATCGAAGGACGATAGCAGCCGCGACCAACCCTTAAGCTATAGGTCCTTCGCACCCCTCATCTGTTACCCTTTCGTTCCAAAGGTGCCACGAAGCTATGGCCTGAGTCTGAAGCATAAGCATTCCCCCCATTGTCTTTGCTCCGCGTTCCTCGCCACGTGTCAGGAGCTGTGTCTTCGCAGGGTTGTATACCAAGTCGAAGAGGCGGTGCTCTGCGCTAATTGCAGAGTAGTCAATAGTGGGTGCGTTCTCCACATCGGGGAACATGCCCACTGGGGTTGTGTTTATTATGAGCTTGTGCTCGGCGATGATTTCTGGGGTAAGGTTGTTGTAGGTAATATCGCCACGATCCTCGGTGCGCGATACCACCATAAACTCTATGCCGCGACGCTTCAAGGCGTACTGCACTGCCTTCGATGCGCCCCCCGTGCCAAGTATCAAGGCCTTAGGCATTGAGTCGATGTCCAACCAGTGCAACGATGCCTCAATGCCAGTCAAGTCAGTATTGTGGCCGATTTTTTGACCATTCTTGATTACTACGCAGTTAACTGCACCTATATCATGTGCCTCTTTAGTAAGTCCATCGAGGTGTGGGATTATAGCCTCTTTGTAGGGTATAGTCACGTTGAAGCCCTCGAGGTTGTGCTCCTTGATGAGCCTATCTATGGCTGCGACATCCTCAATTTCGAAGAGTTGATAGTCGGCATCAATCTGCTCGGCCTTGAACTTGCCGTTGAAGAATTTCGCTGAAAATGAGTGTCCGAGGCTCTTGCCTATAAGTCCAAAGTGTCGCATGGTTCAATCGTAATTTGTCTCTCTGTTTCAATGTTAGTAGTGTCGCGCACGACAATCTCCTCGTTAGTTGTAGCCTCGACGGTGTCGCTCTTTGTCTTGTCGTCATCCAAGAGCGTGAGTACGAGTGCAGTTACGCCAATAAGCAGCACGGTGAATATTGTCGCAAGCGTATTGAAGTACTTGTCGATAAGCGCCTTGATGGGAGCGCCATACTTCCAGATAAGTCCTCCGATAAGGAAGAAGCGCATGCCTCGACCCACCACGCTGCCTATCATAAACATAGGGAAGTTAATCTCGCAAGCACCCGCCGTGATGGTGCAGAGCTTGAAGGGTAGTGGTGTGAAGCCTGCGGTATACACAATCCAGAAGTTCCACTTGTCGTAGAGGTCGCATACGTTGGCGTAGCTCGCTTCGGTGAAGATGTGTGAGTTGAAGAAGAACTCCGCCATGCTCGTAAATTCACCCTCGGGAGTTAGCCATAGGTATGAGCCTATGCCATAGCCCAATGCTGCACCGAGCACAGAGCCGAGGAGACAGATTGTGGCAAAGCGAAATGACTTTTTGGGTGCGCCCACACATAGTGCGATAAGCAGAATGTCGGGAGGTAGAGGAAACCAGCTCGCCTCGAATAGCGCAATGAAGAAGAGTGCTATCCATCCTCCGCGACGCTCGCTCCATGAAAGCACCCAATCGTATAGTCGTCTTAACATATATTCTTTATCCTAAATGTTTCGGGCAAATGTACAATATTTAGTTGAAATCGACAACTATTCCTCCGCCTATGACACAATTATTGCGATAAAAGACCAAAGGTTGACCTTTTGCTGGTGCCCATGCTGGATCCTGGGTCGTTACGATGTACCCATGAGCCGCCCTCTCCACCCTTACGGGTAGTTGGGGATTGCGGCCTATGCCTCGAATCTTGATTGTTATGTCTGTGGCGCTAAGTAGCTCATCCTCTTCTACAATGTTGCAGTCTGTAATGTGGAGATGGTGGTGGAAGAGTAACTCGTTAGCACCCACAATAATGCTGTTTACCTTGGCATCGATGCCGATAACGCGCATGCCCTCAGGTATGCCCACGCCACGGCGCTGACCTATGGTGTAGCGAGCAATGCCATTGTGTCGGCCACACACATCGCCCTGCTTGGTGACTATGTCGCCCTCGGGCATGGTGATGCCCTGGCTAAGCAGAAAGTCGGCATAGGGCTTGCCACTAAGGAAGCATATGCCCATGCTCTCGCTCTTATCCTCGAATGCCTGCTTCACATCGCTCTTGATGGCGTTACCCATGGGTGTTATGGCGCGAGATAGCACCTCTTGGCTCAATCCCCAAAGGTAGTAGGACTGGTCTTTGCTCTCGTCCACGCCCTTGGTCACGTAGTACCTCCCGTTGCGGCTCTCGATATTGAAGTAGTGTCCCGTAGCAATATGCTCTATGCCGAGGCGGTTGGCCTCGCTAAGTAGCGTGCGCCACTTAATGTTGGGGTTGCAGCGTGTGCATGGTGCGGGGGTATGCCCCTTAGCATACTCCGAGCAGAAGTAGTCGATAATCTCACGTTTAAACGCCTCGCGTGCATCGTACATAACCCACTCTACACCAATTTCTAAGGCCTTTGCACGTGCCCTATCGACCATAGCCTTATCGCCCATGGTATCTATGGTGAGTGCCACAACACGATAGCCCTCATCCATAAGGCGTCGCGCTGAGGTGCAGCTATCTATGCCGCCGCTAAAGCCAAGCAGTACGCTACCTCTCATCTATGCCTACTCCTCGAAGATGTTGCGTGACTCGTTGTAGATAGGTGTGTCTACATGGAGGAAGTTGAGCACGCTGTGGAAGACGTGGTAGTGACCAACCTTCTCAAGTGGCTTAATCTTCTGCTCGCTATCTGAACACCATACAATGAATGGAATCTGATACTGCTCTTTGGGTGCCATAGATATAGGCATGCCGTGCATATAGCGGTTGCCTTCGCCAAGTGACTCGCCGTGGTCCGAAACGTAGATCATAGCGCTACGGCCACCCTCAAGTTCGCGCAATACCTCGATTACGGAGTGTAGCAAGTAGTCGGTATAGAGGATGGTGTTGTCGTAGGCATTCATAAGCTCGCTGCGCTTAGCCTTCGACATCTCCACGGTAGTACATACGGGTGTAAACTTCTTAAACTCTGCAGGATACTTAGCGTAGTACTCTGGACCATGGCTGGTCGATGTGTGCAATACGATAAGCACCTTAGGACCCTTACATGCCTCAATCTCCTCCTTTAGACCCTCGAGCAAGATGCCGTCGTAGTCGCCATTTGCCTCGGGGTAGCGCTCCTTGAGTGCTGCGTGGGTGTAGGCGTGCTCGATATGCAAGGGAGGCTCACCCCAGTTTGTGCTTCGCCAAACTACGTCCACACCATTGCGGTATAGGTAGTTAGGGAGAATCTCGTAGAGCTCATCCGTGGGCTTATGGTCGAGGATGGCCTTTACACCCTCGGTTGTGTATGTTGCCGAGGCATCGGCAATAAGATGTGTTACGCTGTCCTGCTTAAGCAAGGGGTTTGTCTCCTGGCTGTAGCCATAGAGTGAGAAGTGGTCGCGGCGTGCCGACTCACCAATTACCAATACCACCACCTCGCGATCCTCGTTCATGATTGTCGCATCGGGTAGTCTAATCTCTTTGCGGTTGAGAAGATACTGGTGGTAGAAGTGACGTGCCGTGTTGATAGTGTATGACCATGGCATAATGAGGCTGCCGATGCACGTTGCATTGCGGTCTATCCATGGGAAGTTACTCATGTTTGCCACGGCGATAAGTATCATCGCAACGAGACTTATGGATGTACTTGCCAAGAAGCGCTTGAAACTTCCCCACTTAACCTTGCGTAGTATGACATATGCTGCGGGAAGGAGGCCTAATACCAAGAAGTACATAACAGCGCTAAACGAGAAGTAGCCCGAAGCCTCTGAGAAGCGAGTGTTGAAGACGTTTCCCATCATACCGCGATCGATAAGCACGTTGTAGGTATTGATAAAGTATAGCGTGATGCCATTACCCACAAAGAGTAGTGCAATCAACACACGTCCTACGATGCGACCCAAGTAGAGTAGCAGGTAGTATACCATGAAGTTCATGGCAAACATCACCACTACGAGTGTGAGAAAGATCATCACACCATTGAATCCACTCTCGATGTTCTGTAGTACATACTTAAAGAGTGGGTAGTGGTATAGTAGAAGTGTCGCGGTGCTGAGTATAAGACTGAATTTTAGTAGCGAAATGGGCTTTGCAAAACGCTCTTTAAGTTGTAAGTACAACTTCTGAAGTCTCTCTTTAATTCTCTGTTTCATCGTCGTAATATAAAGTATATTAGTGCCAAGACTAAGCCCAAGCATAGTGCTACGGCAATGTTAAACAATATTGATAGTGGGGTATTTATGCTGCACATTGCGCCACGATAGGGCGACTCCTCTACTGTGCTGTCGTAGCGTGCAAAGGCGTTGCTATAGATGACCACACCATCGCTGTAGAAGGCCATGATGCGGGCATATGGGTCATCTGGTAGCATCGTATATTCGGCACTTAGCGTAGAGTGTGCTGTGTGCAAGGTACGGTGGTTGCTACCAACAAATTTGATGCTATCGGCGGGTGCTGAGAGCTCAACATATATGGTGCTATCGCGTAAGCCAATATCCTTTACTGTTGGGAGCTCTCTATTACGAGCATGCTTCTCTTCAAAGTCGCCATTGCCAAAGTCGGGAACGCGCATAGAGTAGAAGCAACCCTCGAGAAGTGTTTTGCGCACGCTGTCGTACGTTGCATCGGGCGTGCAGAGGAAACTACAACGAATGGCAATCTTATCCGACTGATCGGGATAGTGCATATCGTCATTTAGGATGCCGTGACTATATCTGCCGGCTGATAGGGCTATGTCCCAGTGTTTGTTCTCGAGCACATCCTCTCCTGAGGTGAGCTCCATAAGGCGGTAGCCGCCAAGTTTCTCCAGGGCGTCGTAGTCGAACAGACGGTAGCGATGCGGGTGATTTATCTGCACGAAGTCGGCATCTTCGCTGAGCTTGTTGAGCATAAACTGCTTCTGCGATGTGAACAATGGCAGTAGGGCATCATAGTGCCATACGCTCTCTGCACCATATGTCATTACATGGAAGTTGAGCGCATTGTAGCCATGTTCGTAGATGTTCATCTCAAGGCTCTTGTCTATGGGGTGCTTCGTGAGTTCGTTGTGGTTGGTGAAGCCAACGATATCGTAGCCATACGAGCGGTAGATGTGATATACGCTATCGGCACTAAAGTCGCACTCGTTGAGCACGCCCTCTACACGTGTGTGGGTATGAAGGTTGGCACGCTTCCAGCAGTTGGCGGTATCGAGGCTACGATATGGGTTGTAGATGTCAGGACCACAGAATGGGCGTGGTGGGTCGAAATCGTAGATAGGACTAAAACTTGTGGCTACGAAGATACTTATGGCGACAAGTATTATCACCACAAGCGACTTTAGTGCAATGCGACCAACTCTCTTGGCAACTGTAGTTTTACTATTTGTCTCGGTTACTCTTACCCCCTTGTTTCTCCTCATATTCTATTAAAAGGAGGTTGCCACTACGACAACCTCATTAACTCTTACTCCTCTTTGTTGCCCTCATTTAGGCTCTCGAAGTATTCGGGTTTGTTTGTTTTTACAAAGTCTATCATCTCGCTAAGTCCCTCCATGAACTTACCGAAGTCCTCCTTGTAGAGGTACATGTGGTGGCGCGAGTAAGTTGCTGTGCCATCCTCGTTGTTGCGGCGTCGCGACTCTGTGATAACGAGATAGTAGTCGTCACCCTGTGTTGACTTAACATCGAAGAAGTATGTACGCTTACCTGCGCGTACTGCCTTTGAGCAAATGATTTCGCCATGCTCATCGCGCTCGTTGTGGAAGTGGTTGACTGAGGCCATAGTATTGGGATTTTATATTTTTACTAAGTACTGGGTTATACCTATTCAAAATTGTAGCGAAAGATAGCAATTTTTTAGTTATCGACCAAATTTTTTGGCTCTAAAACTAACATTGCCTCCCGCAACGCTGCATCGTGCTTGCTCCCATATAGTTCGAAGTAGGAGCCTGGTGCGTAGACCTCTTCGGCTATTTGTGCCTTGATTATCTCCAAGCTCTCGACCATGCCTTCTGCATCGTCAAGGGCTGTGGTGTCTATCGCCTCAATGAGACTATTTAATAGTGAAATACTCTCATCATCAAGCGTGTACGCCTCGCTAAAAATGCTTAGCGTAGGGTATAGTTCATAGAAGAAGTCGAAGGGTGTGCGGTCGAAAACATCTACGATAACCTCCTGTACGAGGTTGTTCGATAGCACTATTCGGGTGTAGGGGCGTAGTGTGGTTGTGTCCGCCTCGACGTAGATGTCGGGTGAAATGCCTCCGCCACCATATACCTTGCGCTTGAGGTTTAGCGTGGTGTAGATTAGCGAGTCGGGAATGTTCGTTGTGTCGCGACGGCTGTAGCGCTCCGTGTCTTTGGTGTACTCCTCGCGCTCACCATTGGTGTACGGACGCTGGATGACGCGCCCCGATGGGGTCTTATAGCGGGCGATAGTGAGTTTCATGCCAGAGTCGTCCTTGAACTTTACAAGCTTCTGCACTAAGCCTTTTCCAAAGCTGCGCCTTCCGATAATTGTCGCGCGGTCGTGGTCCTGAAGTGCTCCAGCCACAATCTCGCTCGCTGAGGCCGTCTGCTCGTCGATTAGCACTACGACGGGTATGTCTGCATACTCACCATTTTTTGATGCCTGATACGATGTAGTGCTCTTGCGGTTCTCGACGGCTACAATGACATCGCCACGCATTAGGAATAGCTCCGAAAATTGTATAGAGGAGGGTAGGAGGCCTCCAACGTTACCCCTGAGGTCTACTATTATGGCGTTGGGTTTTGCGCTGAGGTTCTTTACAGCGTTGCAAAACTCCTCTGTTGTTTTCTTGCTTAGGAAGCTCTTTACGTGGACATATGCTGTGTTGTTCGAGAGCATGAATGCGGCACCTATGGCGCTATTCTGGATGTCGTCGCGCTTGACATCTGCGGTTATAATCTCTCCGTTGCGAAGAATAGATAGGGTAGCGATGCTACCTTTAGCTCCGCGCAACAACTCTGTAGCCTTGCTGCGCTTTATGCCTACGAGCGACGTGTCATTTACCGAGAGTATGCGGTCGTTTTTCTTGAGTCCTGCGCGGTGTGAGGGAGAGCCCTCGAGGATGCGTGTTACGATAACGGTGTCGCGCAGTGTGATGAAGTTGATGCCTATGCCCGAAAACTCACCCTTTATGCCTTCGTACATCTGGGCAAACTCCTCTTGCGAGAGGTATGATGAGTGTGGGTCAAGCTCTTTGAGTGCTGAGTCAATGGCCTCTGCTACAAGCGGTTCGAGGTCTAAGTCATCGACATAGTTGTTGTTGATGTATTGAAATGCTTGATTAAGCTTTTCGAGTTGTTGCTGGTTGTGTTGCTGGGCAAATCCTACCCAACAACACAACATACAACAGAGTATTGCGATAAGGCGGCGCATAGCTACTTAATATGCTCTGCTACCTCCTCGAAGCGCACCTTTGCCTGCTCGCCCGTGCGCATATCCTTAATTGTTGCAATGCCCTCGTTGAGCTCCTCCGAGCCGATGATTACAACGTAGGGTATGCCACGACGGTTGGCGTATTCCATCTGCTTCTTCATCTTCGAAGCCTCGGGATAGATCTCCGCAGCGATACCGTTGTTGCGTAGGCCACCCATGATGCGCATCGATGCCTCTGCCTCCGCCTCGCCAAGGTTGATGAAGAGCACCTTTGTAGAGCAAGCAAGCTCCTCGGGGAAGAGGTTGAGTCCGAGCATTACATCGTAGATACGGTCTGCACCGAACGAGATGCCGACACCCGACATGCCGGGCATGCCGAAGATGCCTGTGAGGTCGTCGTAGCGACCACCACCCGAGATTGAGCCAATAGCAAAGTCGTTGGCCTTAACCTCGAAGATTGCACCTGTGTAGTAGTTCAAGCCGCGAGCCAACGAGAGGTCGAGCTCTGGTGTGAGGGCAATGCCCAAACGCTCGATATGACCAAAGATGGTGCGCATCTCCTCAATGCCGAGCATACCTGTTTCAGACGAACCGATAACCTCGCTCAATTTGCAGAGTTTTTCGGCGTTAGTGCCGCTGAGCTCAAGGATAGGCTGAAGCTTGTTGATAGCCTCGTCGTCGATGCCACGCTCACGCAACTCGTTCTTCACATTGTCCAAGCCAATCTTGTCGAGCTTGTCGATAGCAACGGTGATATCTATCATCTTGTCGGCGTGACCGATAGATTCGGCGATACCGAACAAGATTTTGCGGTTGTTCATCTTGAGCGTCACTGAGATGCCGAGCTTCGCAAATACGCGGGCTACAATGTCTACCAACTCTACCTCGCTGAGTAGCGACTTCGAGCCGATGACATCCACGTCACACTGGTAGAACTCACGGTAGCGACCCTTCTGTGGGCGGTCAGCACGCCATACAGGCTGAATCTGGTAGCGCTTGAAGGGAAATACAATCTCGTTCTGGTGCTGTACGACGTAGCGTGCAAAGGGAACAGTGAGGTCGTAGCGTAGACCCTTCTCTGAAATCTTTGACGCCTGACGAAGCTCCTCCTCCGAGAGCTTTGCGCCATAGTCGCCTGAGTTGAGTATCTTGAAGAGAAGTTTGTCGCCCTCGTCGCCATACTTACCGAGCAATGTTGATAGATTCTCCATAGAGGGAGTCTCAAGTGGTGCGTAACCAAAGAGGCGGAATACGCCACGAATGGTGTCAAAGATATATGTGCGACGCATCATCTCCTCGGGTGAGAAGTCGCGCGTGCCCTTTGGAATTGACGGTTTCTGTGCCATATCTACTACTGCTCTGCCAAAAGTTTCTTATACTTAACTCGCTTGGGTGTGGTATCCTCGCCCTGTGCCTTCTTCCAAGCCTCGTGCTCTGAGTACGAACCCTCGTAGAATACAACCTTTGAGTCGCCCTCGAATGAGAGGATGTGGGTTGCGATACGATCCAAGAACCAACGGTCGTGCGAGATCACTACAGCACAGCCCGCGAAGTTCTCAAGACCCTCCTCCAATGCACGGAGTGTGTTAACGTCGATATCGTTGGTAGGCTCATCCAAAAGGAGTACGTTACCCTGCTCCTTGAGTGCCAAAGCCAAGTGGAGGCGGTTACGCTCACCACCAGACAATACACCACACTTCTTCTCCTGGTCTGCGCCGTTGAAGTTGAAGCGGCCAACATATGCGCGTGCATTTACCTGGCGGTTACCAAGCTGAATGAGGTCGCTATTCTGCGAGATAACCTCATATACGGTCTTCTCGGGGTCGATAGACTTGTGCTGCTGGTCTACGTATGCAAGCTTTACGGTAGGACCTACGCGGAAGCTACCCGATGTAGGCTCGTCGAGACCCATAATCATGCGGAAGAGGGTGGTCTTACCAGTACCGTTAGCACCGATAACACCTACGATACCTGCGGGTGGAAGTGCAAATTCGAGGTTCTCGTAGAGTACGCGGTCACCAAAGGCCTTAGTTACACCCTGTGCCTCAATAACGAGATCGCCCAAACGTGGACCGTTGGGGATGTAGATCTCAAGCTTCTCCTCGCGCTCCTTAATGTCGGCATTCATCATCTTGTCATAAGCTGAGAGACGTGCCTTCGACTTAGCATGACGGCCAGAGGGAGACATGCGCACCCACTCCAACTCACGCTCGAGGGTCTTGCGGCGCTTGCTCTCCTGCTTCTCCTCCATCGCCATACGCTGCGTCTTCTGCTCCAACCAACCAGAGTAGTTACCCTTCCATGGAATACCCTCGCCACGATCGAGCTCCAAGATCCAACCTGCAACGTTGTCGAGGAAGTAACGGTCGTGGGTAACGGCGATAACTGTACCCTTATACTGCTGGAGGTGCTGCTCCAACCAGTCGATACTCTCTGCATCGAGGTGGTTGGTGGGCTCATCCAACAAGAGGACGTCGGGCTGCTGCAAAAGAAGACGGCACAACGCTACACGACGACGCTCACCACCCGAAAGTACATTCACAGGCTGGTCGCCATCGGGACATCGCAACGCATCCATCGCGCGCTCCAAGACGCTGTCGAGCTCCCAACCATTCACATGGTCAATCTTCTCGTAAAGCTCACCCTGGCGCTCAACAAGACGTGCCATCTCGTCGTCGTCCATAGGCTCGCAGAGCTTCATGTTGATATCCTCATACTCCTTGAGAAGTGCAACGGTCTCGGCTACACCCTCCTCGACGATCTCCTTAACGGTCTTTGTGGGGTCGAGCTGAGGCTCCTGCTCGAGGTAACCAACGCTGTAGCCTGGAGAGAATACCACCTCGCCCTGGAAGCTCTTGTCGATACCTGCGATAATCTTCATAAGGGTAGACTTACCCGAACCGTTGAGACCGATGATACCGATCTTAGCGCCGTAGAAGAATGAGAGGTAGATGTTGTTCAAAATTTTCTTGTTGTTGTTGAGCACCTTGCTCACGCCAACCATCGAAAATATAATTTTCTCGTCTGCCATAATTATGTTGTTATTTTATTGTATTTCGCTATTAGTTGGCAAATATAGATAAAAAAAATGAGACTACGAAATCTTTCAACGAGTTGGTTACTTTTTATAAATAAAAACATGATAGAATTTGTGGATTTCTTTTTTTTTTTTTACATTTGCACGATTATTATGTATAGAAGTAAAGCATTGATTGATAACTCTTTTATCATATGCTATGTGAATGTTGGATTGAGGTGCGCAAATAATTAAATTCAAGGAAGAGAAAAAATCTTCGAAAGATATACATAACACAATAAAATTTTTATTAATTATTAACCAATTTTTACTATGAAAACAACAAAGTTTTTGTCTTCGTTGGCACTCGTAGCAATGCTTGCTTTTAGCGTTGTGAGCTGCCAGAAGAACAGTGTAGATGACCAGAAGGATCCTATCGATGATCCACAGGAGGAGCCAGTAACACCAGGCGATGAGAAGCCTGAGCAGGGTAAGCCCGTCGTGATGGAGAACTTTACAGTAACTCTTAACCATGTTCACTCTGGTGACGTATTCCTTACAATCGAGCCCGAGGATAAGGAGATGACCTACTGGTACCAGCTCCAGGTTAAGGAGGAGATGCCTGAGACAGATGAGGAGATTCTCGCTTCAGACCTTGAGTACCTTGAGTACATTGCAGATTACTATGGCACACCACTTGGCCAGCTCTTGGCTGACAACCTTCTTAAGGGTGACCTCGAGTGGCGCTACCAGTATCTCGAGGCAAACACCGAGTATGTGCTTTACATGTACGGCATGGACATCGAGGGTAATGCTACAACATCTGTAAACCAGCTTACATTCAAGACCACTAAGGTTGAGCAGCTCGACTGCACATTCGATATCTTGGCTGGCGACAACATCACTGCAAACTCATTCTCAATCACTATCATCCCATCGGATGACACCGTAGCTTACTACTACGACGTGTTCCCTGCATGGATGTATGAGGAGTACTGCTTGAGCGACGCTGCAAATATCCCCGCTTTCATGGCAGAGTATATCCCTGCTTTGGCATCGGAGAATAGTGTAACTGTTTCTTATGCAGTTGGTGCTATCTCTAACTACGGTACTATCGCTCACGACTTCACTTTGGAGGATGGTATCGAGGCAAATAGCTCATACTTCGTCTTCGCTATTGGTATTGGTGCTGATGGTACTACTACAACTGAGGCCGAGGTGGTAGAGGTTAAGACTGCTGCGCCTCCCGTTAACACATTCGAGGTTACTGAGGGTTACATCGAGGATGACCGTGCTACATTCTACGTGCGCCCCGACCACACGGAGTCGTACGTTGCTTTGTTCGAGCTTAAGGAGTACTTCGTGGAGAATGGTGAGCTCGTTTCTGATGAGGAGATTATCGATGGCATCCTTGATGCTCAGGGTAGTAAGATTGGTGACCACGTTTACTCTGGCACAGCAACCGTTAAGGATTGCCCCATGATTCCTAACAAGGATTACTACTGCTTGGTATTCGGCTACTTTGGTGGCGAGGTTACAACTCCTCTTACTAAGGTTGAGTTCCGCACTAAGGAGGCAGACATGGTTGACGCAGATATCATCGTAACTGTTGCTGAGGTTACTTACACTGAGGCTTCTATATCGTTCCAGCCTTATGTTGAGCCATTCCCCCACATGTTCAACGTTATGCCTTACATGGAGTATAAAACAGGTGGTTCAAACACTGAGGCTATCAAGAAGTATAACGACAAGCTTATCGACTCAATGTGGGATCCATCAAAGATGAGCCGCGAGGAGTGGTTGTCACGTGCATTGGAGACTGGCTACAACTCATGGCGTATCACAGACCTCGAGCCTAACACTATGTATGTAGTTTACGCTATTGGTCTTGTGCCCGACGGTACATACACAACTGAGGCTTACGTTAAGACATTCACTACTAAGGAGCTTAAGGAGGGTCCTCAGGTAGAGGAGGTTCTCTACTCAAAGAGTGGTAACGATGTTCTTGCTTGGTTCTACTTCGACCAGATGTCTGGCGTAACTAAGTTCGTAATGAGCCACCTCGTTGATGATGATTCAATCTACAATATGTCAGATGCTGAGCTTCTCTCTTACCTTGAGCAGCCTAATGACACAACATATGTAAACGAGGTTACAAACCAGACTTACTTCACAGTTATTGATAAGGAGGTTGCTGCTGGCTCAACAATCTACTACGCTGGTGCGGTGTACGATGCGAAGGGCGGCATTACCATTATTCGTGAGACATATAAAAAGTAATTAGACTATGAAAAGAGAGTTTTTGCCTATTCTCTTAGCCATGGTAATGTTTATATTCGCTTGTTCAGAGTCCTCAACTGAGGGCCCTGGACAGGTGGATAACCCACAGGAGCAGCCTGAAAATCCAGATAATGGAAAAGAGGATGAAGATAATAAGGGTGATGAGCAGCCAGAGGCAAAGTACAAGGCTGGTGAATACTACAAGAGTGGCTTGGCTGAGGGCATCATCGCATATGTTGATGAGTCTGGTGAGCATGGTCTTCTCATCTCTTTGGATGAGGGTTACACTCAGTGGTCTACAGAGTACATCATGTTGGTAGTACAGGGTGGCGAGTTCTCACGTGAGGATGGCGCGCGCAACACTGCTTACATCAAGTCACAGGAGAACTGGGATGAGCTTTACCCCGCAGTCGTATGGTGCGATAGCAAGAATGCGCTCGGTCTCTCGTCATGGTATCTCCCCGCACCTAATGAGCTCGCAAAGGCTGCACAGCACATCAAGGCTATCAACGAGACTCTCGTGAGCATGGACTGCGAGCCTCTTGCAACTGGTGTGAACGATGGCTACTGGTCATCAGAGGAGTATGGCGTGCAGGGTGCATATGCTATGAGCATGTCTTCGGGCGACTTCGCAGACTATGGTCACGACAAGAAGGCGTACAACCGTGTGCGTGCAATGCGTAAATTCTAAAACTCCAGGACAATGAAGAATATTAAATTCATACTCGCATCATTGGTTGCGGTGGCTATGTTTGCATCATGTAGCAAGCCTGCCAATGAGCCAGTTGATACCCCAGATACTCCAACTGACCCTGCTACATTGTCTATCGACGACAACTATGTTCAGGTAAAGGCTGCGGGTGGTGAGTATTACTTCACCTATACGCTCGAGAATCCCGATGGTAACGAGCTTAAGGTCGAGTCACAGTATGAGTGGGTTCACTCGTTCGACCTCTCGGATGAGGGCGAGGTAAGCTTTGTGGTAGATACCAACACCACTGGCTCACAGCGCATCTCAAAGATTACGCTTACCTACGGCAAGCTAAAGGACTCTATCGTTGTAACGCAGAGCGGTGAGGCGGTAGACGTTGAGATCTCCATCGACTTCGAGTTCGATATTAATGGCCCATATGTTCGTATGTACACATATCCTTCACCCGAGGGTATTCGCTATTATGCGTGGTACTACTCTGTAAAGGGCATGGAGACAGCATTGGAGCAGTCGCCAGGTGTAACTATCGATATGTACCTTGAGAAGGTTATCGAGGTTGATATCTCGGAGGCTATCTACTATGGCGCATACGCAGGTTACTCTGCTGAGCAGGCCGTAGCTGAGATTACCCTCGTAGGTCCATCATATCAGGACTTCGAGCTTAATGGCAACACCGAGTTCTACGCCTTTGCTTGTGCTGTGAACAACCAGGGTGCTCTTATCTCAGATGTTGTCTACACAACATTCAAGACTGGCGAGGTTGAGAAGTCAAGCAATGTGCTTACACTCTCTAATGTCGATGTTAACACCGACCGTGTATCGTACGAGGTGAATGCCACAAACATGGACCAGTACGCTACAATCGTGCTCCCCGCAGCAGATGTTGAGAACCTTACAGATGATGAGTTCATCGCTATGTTCAATAAGATTGACGGCTATGTGTCGTACCTTAACTTCGGCTCATGCTCTAAGGAGTATCTCTTGCACATGGAGGATACCGATTACTATATCTACTACTTCGGATATGAGTATGGTATGGCTACAACAGAGATTAAGCGTGAGAAGATTCACACAGCAAAGTACGATTCTACTGTAGTTCCAAAGTTTGAGCTTACACTCGATAAGGTTACTCACTACCGCGTTAAGGCATCTGTTGATGTAGAGCCAGAGACTTCGCTCTACTATATCGATGTATGTGGCGTGGATGAGACTGGTGATGAGCTCAAGGAGACTATCCGTGAGGCTGCGCAGTGGTACGTAGACAATGGCTACTACAACAATATCGCTATGTGTTACCGCATTGTAGGTAGCAAGGGCTCGAAGCAGTATGAGTTCACAGGTCTGTACCCCGAGACTCAGTATCGTGTCTACGCATTCGGTATCGACGAGAAGACAGGTGAGTTTACAACCGACGTGATCTTCTCTGAGGTCTTTACAACACCCGCTGTTAAGGTATCTGAGTCGTATATCACTATTAACACTGACAAGTACTTCGATGGCTTCGAGGTTGTCAAGAAGTATCCTAACGACTTCAGCGATGCAGACGGCTGGGCAGTCTTGCCTTTGGAGGTTGAGACTCACGGCGATGTTGTAGACTACTACTACGATGTATACGTTGGTGACGTTACCGACACTACATATCCTACTGATGATGAGATTATCCTTGATCTTGTGCAGTATGGTAAGAGAAATGAGCCTATCACATACTCTTACTGCTACTTCTACGAGACATTGACACTCATCTACTTCTCGAAGGACTCAGATGACAACAATAGCGTCGTAACACGCGTACCATTGTATCTCGATCCTGATCAGTGCGCAGATATGTCGGAGTTCCCATTCAACCCCGCGGAGGCTACTGCATTTAAGGCTGAACGTAAATTCGTAAAGTAGTATGAGAAAATCATTAATAGCGATAGGCGTTGCTATTATCTCTCTTATGACCATCTCCTGCACAAAAGATGCAGGAGTGGTCGAGGAGGAGAAGACAATGGCGGCAGAGGCAATCCTTGAACACAAACTCGTGGGTAACACCATCGACAAGTGCGAGGAGGGTTCTCTGCTTTTGTTCCTCGAGGAGGAGACTATCGCACGTATTGAAAAGGGTGATATCGAGGCTGTGAAGAGCGAGATATTCTTGGGTGGCGATGTCGTAAGCTTTGAGCCAGCATTGGTAACACCCAAGAATGAGAAGCTGGCACGCGAGCTCGGCTTGCACCGTTGGTATTCTGTGTCGTTCGACAAGAATATTCCCGTGCGTAAGTTCGCTAAGGAGGTGGCACCAAGCAAGCACATCTCGGCTATCGAGTTCAACACTGTGGTTGCGTTGGCTTCGGACTATAAGGCTCGACCTATGAGCGATATGGCCGATACACGCGACTTGGTGCCCATGTCGTCGTTCAACGACCCTAATGCTAAGTATCAGTGGAACCTCCACAACTCGGGCGATGAGGCTATTGCAAAGACAGCGCGCAAGGGTGCCGATGTAGGTGTTCTCGATGCTTGGAAGTTGTGCGCTGGTTCGCCCGATGTTATCGTGGCGGTGCTTGACGGTCCCGTGCAGTACACTCACCCCGACCTCGCAGCCGCTATGTGGGTGAACGAGGCTGAGCTTAATGGCGTAGAGGGTGTGGATGACGATGGCAACAAGTATGTCGATGACATCTACGGCTACAACTTCAACTCTGCAGGTGACTCTAATGGTAAGATTAGCTGGTCAACAGAGGGTGAGTCGGGTCACGGCACACACGTTGCAGGTGTTATCGCTGCGGTGAATAACAATGGCGTTGGCATAAGCTCTATCGCTGGTGGCTCGGGAAATGGCGACGGAGTACGTCTTATGAGCTGTCAGGTATTCGATGGTAAATACCCAGCAAGCGACCGCGACATGAGTAATGCCTTTATCTATGCTGCCGACAATGGTGCATGTATCGCGCAGTGCTCATACGCCTACGACCCCAATACGTTCGCTAACGACAATGCATACATCAACGCTACATCGCTTGAGTACAACGCGATTAAGTACTTCGTGAGCCCCGAGAACTGCAACCACACTGCAATCGGTCAGAACCTCGCAATCTTCGCATCGGGCAATGAGGCAACCTCTAATGCGGGTTATCCTGGTGCTCTGCCTATCTGCGTGTCGGTGACAGCATATGGTCCTGATTACTTGCCAACAGGCTATACCAACTATGGCCGAGGCTGTAACATAGCTGCTCCTGGTGGTGATTACTCTATTGGTGCGCAGAACTCATTTAACGCAAGCCAGATTCTCTCGACTTGCATCCGTGACGTGGCGTATGTTGACTACGTGTGGATGGAGGGTACATCTATGGCGTGTCCCCATGTTTCGGGCGTAGCGGCATTGGGTATTTCGTATGCCGCAAAGATTGGCAAGAAGTTCGAGGGCGATGACTATCGTACTATGCTTCTTACTGCGGTTAACGACATTAACTCGTTGATGCTTGATGGCACGAAGCCCTATAATGGCGTTGCTGATGCCGTTGTGCTCAAAAACTACCACAAGCGTATGGGTACAGGTGCTATCGACGCATGGCGACTCTTTATGCAGATTGAGGGCACACCCTCAGTTGCCGTTACCGTTGGCGAGCGTTGTACAGTAGATCTCCGTGAGTATTTTGGTGGTTCAGCGACGGACCTCACATATCGCGGTATCGAGGTTAGCAACGAGGCTAAGGCTGCGCTTGGTATTAAGGGTGATCCCAAGATAGATGATGGTATGCTCGTTATAAAGTGCGAGAATTGTGGTTCGGCAAAGATTACTATCAAGGCTATTGCTGGTGGTGGTCAGCTTGGTGGTGGTAACAACATCGGCGGCACGGAGATTTCACGCGAGGTGTCTATCATGTCGCGTGGTGTAAGTTCAACTAATGGAGGATGGTTCTAATGAAAGCAAAAATTTATTCTATTATCTCTGTTCTTTGTGCAGCCCTTTTATTTATTGGCTGCGCTAAGGAGAAGAAGCAGGATGCTCCGAAGGTTGATGCTACAACAAAAGTAGTTGGTGAGTGGCACTGTGCTCCCGAAGGCTACGATGTAGATGTATACGTGGCATTTGATGCTGCGGGCTCGTTCGAAGAGTACCAGCGTCTCGGTGAGGGTCGCTATCGCCACTATGCTGGCACTTGGAGTGTCGATAAGAGCGTGTTGAGCGGTGTCTATGCCGACGGTACAGAGTGGGGTAGCACATACACACTCTCGTTTGAGGGCGAGACAATGACGCTCACTGCGAACAACGAATCTGCGGAGGCTATCGTCTACACAAAGACCACTATCCCTGCGGAGGTTAAGGATGATGCTATAGAGCCACTTGGCTCGGAGACACGTGCCGAGGAGTGTTGGTTCTAAGCAGACCTTATACCTATATATAATGTATTAGGGCTACCCTGGATGGGTAGCCCTATTCTTATGCTATTACTGTTGTGGATTACTTCTGCAATGGCATCTTGTCGAGGCGACGCTGGTGGCGACCACCCTCGTACTCAGTCTCGAGCCAGATGTTGAGCATCTCCAAAGCCTCGTCGTTAGTAATAAAGCGAGCGGGCATGCAGAGAACGTTTGAGTTGTTGTGCTGGCGTGAGAGCTTAGCGATCTCAGGAATCCAGCAGAGTGCTGCGCGAATGCCCTGGTGCTTGTTGAGAGTCATAGAGATACCCTCGCCTGAGCCACAGAGGCCGATACCACGCTCCAACTCACCTGCCTCGATAGCATCTGCAAGGGGGTGTGCGAAGTCGGGGTAGTCTACAGACTCCTCAGAGTGGCAACCGAAGTCTTTAACCTCGAAACCCTTAGATGAGAGGTAGCCTACGAGGAACTCCTTGAGGTCATACGCTGCGTGGTCGCACGCAATACCAATTTTCTTTTCCATGGTTGTTATTGTTTTTGGGTTGTTAATAAATTACTAATGTTTTGTTATGTGTTTTCTTGTCGGCGCTATGTGTCGCTGAACTCTCACTATGTCATTCTGAACGCAGTGAAGAATCTCTCGGTGTGTGCTGGCGTTCGACCGCTGTGCTATCCCGTAGATCCTTCGTTTCACTCAGGATGACATTGTGTTGGTTGTGCTATACAAACCAGTCGCCAGCAAGGTCAATGCGATGGGGATTTTGTGATGCTATTAAACTCTCCTTGCGTTCCCTTTTCCAGCCTTTTAACTCCTTCTCGCGTGCGATAGCATGCTTTACATTTTGATGCTCTTCAAAATATAAAAGTCTATTGCATCTATATCGTTGGGTGTAACCAGGGATACTCCCTAATTTGTGCTCTGCTATACGCCGTTGAATATTGTTTGTTACACCTATGTATATCGCAGTGGCACTCTTGTTTCCAACAATATATACCCAATATCTGTGCATGTTACTCCTTTGAAGCACGCTTGCGGTCTACCACCGAGAGCAAAATCTTGCGCAGACGCATAGACTTGGGTGTTACCTCTACGTACTCATCCTCGCGGATGTACTCCAAAGCCTCCTCCAACGAGAAGATGACGGGAGGCGCAATAGAGGTCTTCTCATCCGAGCCCGATGCACGCATGTTGGTTAGCTGCTTAGCCTTCGTTACATTAACAGTGATGTCGTTATAGCGTGTGTGCTCGCCGATAACCTGGCCGCAGTATACCTGCTCCTGGGGGGCAATGAAGAACTTACCTCTATCCTGAAGCTTATCGATAGAGTAAGCGTATGCTGTGCCTGTTTCCGAGGCGATGATAGCGCCCACATTGCGGCTCTCAATCTCACCCATCCAAGGCTCGAAGTCCTTAAGACGGTGTGTCATGATGGCCTCACCTGCTGTGGCTGTAATCATCGTAGAACGCAAGCCGATGATACCGCGCGAGGGGATGATAAACTCGAGGCGTGTACGCTCGTTTGACGACTCCATGTTCACAAGCTGACCCTTACGACGTGTGGTGAGCTCAATAACTGTACCTGCGCAATCGTCGGGGCAGTCTACAGTCATCTCCTCTACTGGCTCGCACTTAACGCCATCAATCTCCTTAGTGATAACCTTAGGCTGACCTACCTGGAGCTCGTAGCCCTCGCGACGCATAGTCTCGATAAGTACCGAGAGGTGCAACACACCACGGCCATAGACTATGAACGAGTCTGCATTCTGGCCAGGCTCTACGCGGAGTGCCAAGTTCTTCTCCAACTCGCGGTCGAGACGCTCCTTAATGTGTCGCGATGTCACGAACTTACCATCCTTGCCGAAGAATGGCGAGTTGTTGATGGTGAACAACATAGACATCGTAGGCTCGTCGATAGCGATAGGGGGAAGTGGTTCGGGATTAGTAAAGTCGCAGATAGTGTCGCCAATCTCGAAGCCCTCGATACCCACAAGTGCGCAAATCTCACCGCACTCCACCTTCTCAGCCTTAGCCTTGCCAAGACCCTCGAATACCATGAGGTCCTTGATCTTTGTCTTGACGAGTGTGCCATCGCGCTTTGCGAGTGTCACATTCTGACCCGCCGTGAGTGAGCCGCGTGTAACCTTACCTACAGCGATACGACCTACATAGGGTGAGTACTCGAGCGATGTTACGAGCATCTGCACGGTGCCATCCACAACCTCAGGTTCGGGAATCTCGTCAATGATGGTGTCGAGTAAGGGGCGGATAGAGTCTGTGCGCTCTGTTACTACGTGCGACATCCAACCCTGCTTTGCTGAGCCGTAGATGGTCTTGTAGTCGAGCTGCTCCTCTGTAGCGCCGAGGGTGAACATTAGGTCGAAGACCTGCTCGTTAACCACGTCGGGGCGGCAGTTCTCCTTATCTACCTTGTTGATTACGACGATAGGCTTCTTGCCGAGTGCCAAGGCCTTCTGCAATACGAAGCGTGTTTGGGGCATGGTACCCTCGAAGGCATCGACAAGTAAGATGACTCCGTCGCACATGTTGAGTACACGCTCCACCTCTCCGCCGAAGTCGGCGTGGCCTGGGGTGTCTATAATGTTGATTTTGTAGTCCTGATATATCACCGACACGTTCTTCGAAAGGATGGTGATGCCACGCTCGCGCTCGATGTCGTTGTTGTCCATGATGAGGTCGCCACCCTCGCGCTCATTCTCGCGTAGGAGGTTGCCTGCCATGATCATCTTGTCTACGAGTGTTGTCTTACCGTGGTCAACGTGGGCGATAATTGCAATGTTGCGTAGTTTTCGCATACTATATAATATTTAGAACGCGCAAAGATACTAAAAAAAATACGAAATGGATAATTTCTTAGCTGAAAAGTTGTCTTTCCTCTTGGTCTCTTGGGATACACTGCAAAACAAGAGCGAACAGATACGTAATCCATTCGCTCTTGGTGTTATGGGCTTAAGCCTTTGTTTCAATTATTACTGGTGTTCGGGGCGGAGTAGGTCCTGCACAACCTTTACGGGTGAGAATGTTGAGATGGGCACCTCCACGAAGATGGTGTTCCAGTTTGCCATCGCGCCATTCCAGAGGCCAGGCAACTCCTGAGCACGAAGCTCGCGACCACCTGCTGACTTTGACGAGATGAAGCCCGTCTTGGGGTCGGTGTAGCGTGTGAGGTCGTACTTGGTGCCGTCGTAGCGCTTAACGCCACATACCAAATCTACTGGGTTGAAGTGTGTAGCCTCCTTCATAAGGTGCATATCCTCGGGAGCAATCTGGCTCGACTCGGCAATCTGCAACTGCTCACGACCCTCGTCGTCGCGCACCCAGAATGGGCCACCACCAGGCTCGCCCTCATTCTTAACCATGCCACATACGCGGATGGGGCGGTCGAGAGTTGCTACGATAAGCTCGCGTGAAGCACCCTCAGGGAGCTTGCAGCATAGGTCGTTAACGATGAACTCTGCAGCCTCAGCCTCCTTGTCCTCGCCACGCTCGAGGGCGCTGAGAAGTTCGAATGAACGACTCTGGAGGCGTAGAAGCTCACCAGCCAATACCTTCTTGAATGTCACGGTATCCTCCTTGCGCTCGTCGGTAGTGACGTTGTCGATATTCTTTACGAAGATGATGTCGGCGTCGAGCTTGTCGAGGTTTGTAATAAGCGCACCATGACCTGCGGGGCGGAACAAGAGCTTGCTGTCGTCGGTACGGAATGGTGTGTTGTCGGGGTTCACGGCAATGGTATCTGTCGCGGGGCTCTGGATAGAGAACGAGACGTTGTACTTGATGCCGAACTTCTGCTCGTAGTAGCTCTGACGCTCAGCAAGAAGTGTCTCGAAGCCCGCCTGATGCTCGGGCGATACGGTGAAGTGAATGTTTGCCTCACCATTACTTGAAGCGTAGAGTGCAGCCTCCACAAGGTGCTCCTCAACGGGTTTACGTGCACCCTCCTTATAGGCGTGGAAGGTAACAAGGCCCTTAGGCTTAGCGCCATATGCAAGGCCGTCGATGATGATATTGCGTACTACATCCTTGTCGTCAATCTGTGGTTGGAGATATTTTGCTAACTCGGGGAAGAATGCGAACTTCTCGAGGTTTACAATAAGCTTGTCGATGCCTGCAGTGCGCTTGTCGTCATTTACGTACTCGAACAACTCCTTAAACATGCGAGTTGCGGCACCCGAAGCGGGTACAAACTTGATGGTTTTAATCTTCTGGAGGTTGTTGCTGTAGTATGCTTCACGCTCCTTAACGCTCTCTATATCAAGCTGCTTCACGCCATCGCCACCAGCTGCTGCGCGCACTACCGGGAGTGCTGGGAAGCCATTGCGGAAGTTCTCAATTTGTCTCTCCACCGCTGCGACGCTCAAGCCATGAGCCTCGATCTGGGTGATCTCTTCGTGTGTGAACATAGGCAGTATATTTAGATTGTAATTTAGATTCTATATCTTTTATATTCGGTTTGACCTTTCAAAGTTAGCAAAATTTTTTTAACTTTGCACTATGAAACGAATATATAATGACATAAATCTCGAAAATCGCAATAGCTTCGGAGTTGTGCAGTATGCCACTACACTCGTTGAGTTCGACACTTGCGAGGAGCTTAAGGCGATATTCGAGGAGATGCACCCAGCTAAGTGGTATGTGCTTGGCGCGGGTAACAATACGCTTTTTACTAAGGACTATGACGGCGTACTCATCACTCCCACATGCTCCAAGCGCACAATCTTGGAGGATGACGGTGAGAATGTCTGTGTGCGTGTAGAGGCTGCACACGACTGGGATGAGTTCGTGGCATGGAGCGTGGAGAGTGGCCTATGGGGAGTAGAGAACCTCTCGGCTATACCAAGTTCTGTGGGTGCTGCTCCGGTGCAGAATATCGGTGCATATGGTGCTGAAGTAAAGGATGCGATAAGCGTGGTGGAGTATTTCGATACCAATAAGTTGGAGGTCGTGCGTCTCAAGTGCGAGGAGTGTGGCTTTGGCTATCGCGAGAGCATCTTCAAGCACGAGTTGCGAGGCGTGGCTATCATCCTTGCTGTGGAGTTCAACTTGCACCGCACACCTTCACCCAACCTCGGCTACGGCGACGTCATAAAGGAGGTGGAGGCACGTGGTGGCGCTACGCTAAAGAACATCCGCGAGGCTATATGTGCTATACGAGGTTCGAAGCTTCCCGACCCCAAGGAGTTGGGTAATGCTGGTAGCTTCTTCAAGAACCCTATCGTGCCAAAAATTGTGGCAGAGAGGTTGCTTAATGAGTATCCATCTATGCCATGCTACGCTATTGCCAATAACGACGAGGTGATGAAGTTGGCTGCAGGCTGGCTTATCGACCAGTCGGGACTCAAGGGCTACCGCGAGGGTCATGTCGGTGTTCACGACCGCCAGGCGCTCGTCTTGGTTAACCATGGCGGTGCTACGGGTGGCGAGGTGTTGCACTTTGCCGAGTTCGTATGTAGCGTAGTGCGCACGAAGTTTGGCGTGGAGATCACGCCCGAGGTAAATATTTTGTAGCTATGTTATTGCTCGAAGAATTTGAAAAATATATATCGGAGAATAAACTCTTTACACACGAGGATAAGTTGCTTCTAACGGTGTCGGGAGGTGTTGACTCCATGGTTATGATGTCGCTCACGGCGGCTGCGGGCTATCGCTTTGGCGTGGCACACTGCAACTTCCAGCTTCGCGGTAAGGAGAGTGACGAGGATGAAGTGCTCGTGGAGCAAGAGGCACGTCGCTATGGTGCTGAGTTCTACAACATGCGCTTTGACACTACTGCAGAGATGGAGCGCACGGGAGAGTCTATGGAGATGGCGGCGCGCCGTCTGCGCTACACATGGTTCAAAGAGTTGTGCGAGGAGCATGGCTACACGGCCATATGTATCGCTCACCATGGCAACGACTCTGTGGAGACATTCTTTATCAATCTGCTCCGTGGTACGGGTCTTCGTGGCCTCACGGGCATATCTGTGCAGGTGGGACACATTGTGCGACCCATGATGTTCGCCACACGCAAGATTATCCATGACTACGCCTTAGCACACCACATCCCCTTCAGAGAGGATTCGTCGAATCGCTCTACGAAGTATCTTCGCAATAAGGTGCGCTTGGGTGTTGTGCCCATGTTTAAAGATATTAAGCCTCAGTTTTCCACCATTATGCGCCGTAATATCGCGCGTTTGAGCCAGGCCCAGGAGTTTATCTCATCGGCTATGGAGTTGGTAAAGGGTGAGGTTATGGAGCATGTGGGAGATATTCACACTATGTGTGTCGAGCGCATACGCCCCACGTTGCCACGCAACTATGTAATCTACGAGATACTTAGCTCGGAGTATGGCTTCAAGGGGGATGTCGTAGATGCGCTATGTAAGGCTCTCGATGCCGAGCTCTCGGGTCGCCGCTTCTACTCGCGTGAGTGGGTGGCGGTAACTGACCGCGGTAGGGTGGTCGTATCCCCCATCACGGATGATGATAGTTGCGAGGTGACTGTTGAGCGTAACACCATTCGCTCTTACGCTGGAGGTGCTGCTATCTACTATGAGCGCCTTGATATCGACTTTATTGATAGCCTCGATCAGGGCGAGAATGTAGCTCTGTTAGATGCCGACAAGTTGAAGTTTCCGCTTAAGCTACGCCGCTGGCAGGAGGGTGACTGGTTTGTGCCATTCGGCATGTCGGGACGTAAGAAACTTAGCGACTATCTCATAGATAAGAAGGTGTCGTTAGCCGAGAAGCGCCGTCAGTTTGTGCTTGTCTCGGGAGAGGATATAGTGTGGGTAGTGGGTCGTCGCCTCGATGACCGTTATGCCATTACACGCAAGACGGAGAATGTGCTTAGAGTAGTGCGCGATGTACTATAAAATATGATGGTTGTATGGCAAAGACGATGAAATTTAGTGATTGTACGGCTGAGTATAATGCTATAATGAAGGATATTGAGGCTCGTAAGTTCGCCCCCATATACTTGCTCTCGGGTGACGAGGGCTACTTCATCGATGCTATTGCCGACCGCCTTGCTTCGACCATTCTCAACGAGGCGGAGCGCTCCTTCAATCAGCTCACGGTCTATGGCCAGGATAGCGATCCCGGTAAGATTGTCATGCTATGCCGTCAGATGCCTATGATGGGGTCATATCAGGTGGTAATCGTCAAGGAGGCGCAGCAACTCTCGAAAATTGAAAACCTAAACCACTATACTTCGCAGCCTCAGACTACAACAATACTTATCGTCTGCTATAAGAATAAGGAGCAGGGCCGAGGTATTGATAAGCGCACGGCATTCTACAAAGGCTGTGTAAAGAATGGTTGCGTCTTTGAGTCGGTACGTCCTCGCGAGTACGAGATTGACGGCTGGCTATCGACGTATATCGCCTCGACAGGTCTTGCCATAGATCCCAAGGCTATGGCTATGCTCAAGGAGCATGTCGGTATGGACATCGCTCGCATGGTTAAGGAGATTGACAAACTTAAGGTCTCTATGGCAGTGGGCGAGACACGCATCACCGATTCGCACATCGAACAGTATATTGGTCTATCAAAGGAGTATAACACATTCGAGCTTAACGATGCGGTATTGAAGCAGGATGTGGGGCGAGCAATGCGTATTGCCGAGCACTTTGCACACAACCAGAAGACATATCCCATCACGCTTACGATAACCATTCTATTTGGCCTCTTCCAGCAGTTATTCTTGCTTAACTACCATATGTGGCAGTCTCGAAAGCGTGGTATACCCATGCCTTCGGATGCAGAGCTCATGCGTGCTATTAGGGCGAATAATCCCTTTGCGGTGAAGGAGCTTAAGGCGAATATAGGTCGCTGGAATGGCCCGCGTCTCTTTAAGATTTTGGGCTACTTGCGCGAGTATGATGCAAAGAGTAAGGGTGTTGATAGCGGTGGCTTGGATGGTGGTGACTTACTCAAGGAGTTGCTTCTAAAAATCTTTATGTCGTAATATCTAAACCATTAAATATGAGACTCTTGGTGTGGAATGATGGTCAGGTTGTCGAGGCTTCGCAATTTCGCCTCGATAGACCCTATGTCATGCAACGCATCCACACTTTGGGTCATAAGGTCTACAACATAGCATACCATGTTGAACTTCTGCGCGAGGCCTCTATTTCGCTCTTTGGCTTCGCCTCGTTGTGTGGCGCAGCCGATGCCGAACGTATCATTGCAAAACTCTTGGAGTTGTCGCGCGTGACGCCACGATTGAGTTGCCCTGTGGCTATGCGCTTGGACTTTGAGGGTGCTCTCTCGTTTGAGGTTGAGCATCCACTATACGATGCTGGCATGGCGCTAAAATCGCGACGCCTAACTGGTGCTGCGGTGGAGATGGTTCTGCCCAACATATGCTATATGTCTTCGGCTTCTGTCGCCGTTGATGCTCTAACGGAGGCTATGGCCACTAAGCGTGGCGGAGATATGCCCATTATTGTAAATGCCGAGCGTGGTGTCGTCTCCGAGCCATGGCGCCCAATCTTTGTTGTGTATAGTGGTCGTGTCTACACCCCTCAGGCCTTCAGTACTGTGGAGTATAAACTTGTGAAAGATGCGGTTGATAACCTCGGCATGGAGTTGATTGTGCGCGATATTCCATATGAGTCGCTGCAGAGGGTAGATGAGGTGTTTTTTGCTGACACCATGTCTGTTATGCCCCTTGTGTCAATAGAAAAACATAGGCTCCTCTCCGTCGTGACATCGCGTATCACAAGCAGAATGGAGCCTACGTTATAGTGAGTAACTCTGAAACCTAAATATTGTCCAAGGCGTATAGGTATGCGCCGAGTGAAACGGCATTGCTTGCGCCAATATCCGATATGGTTACACCGATACGTTTCTCGGGGTCGTAGACAACCTCTCGGTCGGTGCCGTAGACCTTTATTTTTGTTGAGTTGCCCTTTGCAAACTTCTCAAACTCAGCCTCGTTATCCAGATCGTATACATTCATCTGAACGCGGTTAAGTGTGTCACCCGACATAGTCTTAATCTTTGTGCGCATCTCCTCTAATAGCGCTGGCATAAAGTACTTCGAAGCGCCTGCCAAGCCTCCACCAATCACTATTACACCATCCATAAGTGTTGCTGCAGTTGCCATGGCATCACCCGCCACACGACCAAGTGTTGCAAAAGCCTCGCGTGCTGCCTCGCCATTACCCTCCGATGCTCCCTCTGCAATGTCGTAAATATCCTTGGGTTCGAGTGCTCGCTCATCGCCTGAAAGCTCGCGATATACGCGTTTTACGGCACGAATAGCCACGCCATCCTCCACTATGCACTCGGGGTAGTCTCGGTGCTTAAGACAGAAGGTCTCGACGCATGAGTTGTCGCCGAGATTGAGTTTGCCATCCATCACAAAGCCAAAACCGAAGCCTGTACCAAATGTGTAACCAAGGAGGTTGCGATAACGTTTCGCTGCACCCATAGCCTCGAGCTTGCGGTTGATGCGGGGTAGCGCGCCACCCATAGCCTCGCCATAGGCGAACAGATCAGCGTCGTTGTTGATGAACACTGGGATGCCAAATCTATCCTCGAGCATGGGGCCGAGGGCTACGCCATCGCGGAACGATGGGAAGTTGGGAAGGTAGCCGCCGATAACGCCATTGCGGTAGTCGGCAGGGCCAGGGAAGGCAAAGCTGATAGCCGCAGGTGGCTCGGGTAGAGTGTCGATAATCTGAGTGAAACCAGCGATGAGCGTCTGAAGACACTTGTCGAGGTCGTGGGCCGAAGAGGGTAGTGTGATACGCTCTCCTATCATGCTGCCATTCTGCATGGCTGCAAATACGAAGTTGGTGCCACCAGCGTCAAGCGTGACGACGATAGGCTGTGTAGTGTTAGTTGTCTGCATAATAGGCAAAGGTAGAAATTTATTTCGAATTGTGCAATAATTTCTAAATATTGATAAAATGTGCATAAATTGCCAATAAAAAATTGGTAAAGTGTGCTTGAGTTTCAAAAAATATAATATATATTTGTGAGATTTTTAACGAGGATGCTATCTTCGTTATTCAGGCAAAGAGAGAAAAAGTGTAAAATTATATAAAACTTAAAACGTATAAACTATGGAGAACAACAAACTTCAGGAGCTTACACAAAAGCTCTACAACGATGGCTTGGAGAAGGGTCGTTCGGAGGCTGAGCGTCTTGTAGCAGAGGCCAAGGAGCAGGCTGCAAAGATCTTGGCTGATGCTCGCGCTGAGGCTGATGCTATCACTAAGGCCGCAGAGGTGCGCGCCGAGGATGTGGCTAAGAATGCTATGACCGAGATTACACTTGCTGGTCGTCAGGCTGTATCTAAGATTAAGACAGAGCTCGCTGAGGCAGTTATCATGAAGTCTACTGGTGCTGCTGTTAAGGCAGCTACTATGGATGCGGCATTCGTAAAGGATATGCTCTTGTCTGTGGCTCAGAACTGGAATGCAAACACTGCAGATGTTTCACTCAAGGCGTTGTTGCCCGAGCAGCAGCGTGCAGAGTTGGATGCAGCGATGCAGAAGAGTGCCGCAGAGCTCCTTAAGGCTGGTGTAGAGGTTGGCTACTCGAAGGATGTAAAGACAGGCTTCAAGCTTGGCGAGAAGAATGGTGGCTACTACATCTCTTTCACTGATGAGAGCTTCGATGCCCTTTTGAAGGAGTATCTACGCGAGAAGGTGTCTAACATGCTCTATAAGTAGGCTATGTTCTCTACGGAGTATTACTATTTGGTTGCAGGGTTGCGCGATTGGACGCTCGACTCCGATACCAAAGGTTTCGATGTTCGTGAGATCATCGACGAGATCGTTGGTGAGCTTACGAAGAGCGATCGTGAGGCTGTGCGCATGCTGTACGCCTACTATGATTGCGAAAACATTATTGCACGTCGTGCCAAGCGTGAGCGTCACAACCAGCTTGGTAACCTCTCAGCAGAGCAGATTACGGAGGTATTTGAGGAGCGTAACTACGCGTTGCTCACTCCTGCAGTTGCTAAGTGTGTGAAGCTCTACGTAGAGGAGAATGACGAGGAGCGCGACGAGGAGATTACTCTCGATTCGAGCTTCGAGCGTGCAATATTTGAGGCCTACTACCGCGATTTGGCAGAGTCTAAGTGTTCATTCCTCAAGGAGTGGGGTGCTTTCGACCGCAACTTGCGTAATATCGCCGCTGCTATTGCTGCCCGCGAGGCAGGCCGTGTGGTGGCGGATGTAACTGTTGGTGGTGGTGAGATTGTAGAGCAGCTTAAGCGCTCGACAGCTGCAGACTTCGGTTTGCGTGGCGAGTTGCCATATGTTGACTCTGTTATCTCGGCTGTGTGCGACGAGAAGAATATTGTGGAGAAGGAGCGTAAGATTGACGCTATTCGCTGGGCCGAGGCCGAGGCGATGACTTCGTTCGATTTCTTCACCATCAACTTCATCCTCTCATATCTTGTAAAGGTCAACATCGTAGCACGTTGGACATTGCTCTCACCCGAGGTGGGTCGCGAGATGCTCAACCGCTTGATTAAGGAGCTTGATGCCAAGGATCTTGTGAATAAACAATAAAACTACATAAACGAATGAAAACATTAGGACGTGTAAACGGTATTATCTCGAACATCGTTATCGCCAAGGTTGACGGTCCGGTGGGTCAGAATGAGATATGCCATGTGTATTGCGGTGATGTCCGCATGATGGCTGAGGTCATCAAGGTCATAGGCGATGAGGCCTATGTACAGGTATACGACTCTACACGCGGTTTGAAGATTGGCGACAAGGTGGAGTTCGAGGGTCACATGCTCGAGGCTACACTTGCTCCCGGTCTTTTGTCGCGTAACTACGACGGTTTGCAGAACGACTTGGAGAAGATGGACGGCTTGTTCATCAACCGTGGTTCTATTACTGACCCTATCGACTTCGATGCTAAGTGGGAGTTCAAGCCCCTTGCAAAGGCTGGTGACAAGGTGACTGCTGGTGACTGGCTCGGTGAGGTTAAGGAGCAGTGGGTATTGCACAAGATCATGGTTCCCTTCGTAATGCAGGGCGCATATACTGTTAAGAGCGTTGTTGCAGCTGGCACTTACAAGGTTACTGACACTATCGCTGTTGTGGCAGATGCTGATGGCAACGAGTACAAGATTACTATGGTGCAGAAGTGGCCCGTGAAGCAGGCTATCCGCTGCTTTACCGAGAAGCCTCGTCCCTCACGCGTGATGGAGACTGGTGTTCGTGCTATCGATACGTTCAACCCATTGGCTGAAGGTGGTACAGGCTTTATCCCTGGTCCCTTCGGTGCGGGTAAGACCGTGCTTCAGCATGCCATCTCTAAGCAGGCCGAGGCTGACGTTATCATCATCGTAGCGTGTGGTGAGCGTGCTAACGAGGTTGTGGAGATTTTTGCAGAGTTCCCCGAGTTGGTTGATCCACGTACTGGTCATAAGCTTATGGAGCGTACTATTATTATATGTAACACTTCGAACATGCCCGTTGCTGCGCGTGAGGCGTCAGTATATACAGGTATGACCATCGGTGAGTACTACCGCTCGATGGGCTTGAAGGTGTTGGTAATGGCTGACTCTACATCACGTTGGGCACAGGCACTCCGTGAGATGTCTAACCGTTTGGAGGAGCTTCCTGGTCAGGATGCCTTCCCTATGGACCTCTCGGCTGTTATCTCTAACTTCTACGCTCGCGCAGGTCTCGTGAAGCTTAACAACGGTGCTACAGGTTCTGTAACATTCCTCGGTACTGTATCACCTGCGGGTGGTAACCTCAAGGAGCCTGTAACAGAGTCTACAAAGAAGGCTGCACGCTGCTTCTACGCCTTGTCGCAGAGCCGTGCCGACTCGAAGCGTTATCCCGCTATCGATCCACTCGATTCATACTCTAAGTATTTGGAGTATCCCGAGGTACGTGAGTACTTGGATGAGCACATTGAGAAGAACTGGGTAGATGCTGTATACGAGGGTAAGACTATCGTGCAGCGTGGTAAGGAGGCAAACGACCAGATTAACATCTTGGGTGATGATGGTGTGCCCGTTGAGTACCACGAGCGTTTCTGGAAGAGCGAGTTGCTCGACTCTGTAATCTTGCAGCAGGATGCCTTCGACTCTATCGATGCTAACTGTCCTATCGAGCGTCAGCAGATGATGTACAACATGGTACTCGGCATCTGCCGCAACTCATACGACTTGGCTGACTTCGAGGAGTGTTCTAAGTTCTTCAAGGAGCTTATCTACTTGTTCCGTCAGATGAACTACTCTGAGTGGAAGTCTGAGCAGTTTGACGGCTTCAAACTCCAGATTGAGAACCTCGTAAATGAGAAACTTGCAAAATAAGAGAAGCTATGACAACACGAGCATTTCAGAAAGTATATACAAAGATTGACAATATCACCAAGGCTACCATTACGCTTCGTGCAACTGGCGTAGGTAACGACGAGCTCGCTACAGTGGGTGGTCGTCTTGCACAGGTGGTAAAGATTATGGGCGACAAGGTTACGCTTCAGGTGTTTGCAGGTACCGAGGGTCTTGCAACAAACTCTGAGGTGGTATTCCATGGTGAGCCTCCCGTATTGCGCGTATCTGACGCATTGGCGGGTCGTTTCTTCAACGCATATGGTGAGCCACTTGAGGGTGGTGAGCAGATCGAGGGTGAGGCACGCGAGATTGGTGGTCCTACAGTAAACCCCTTCCGTCGTATTCAGCCTTCGGAGCTTATCGCTACAGGTATCGCAGGTATCGACCTTAACAACACAATCGTATCTGGTCAGAAGATTCCATTCTTCGCTGACCCCGATCAGCCCTACAACGCCGTTATGGCGAACGTAGCACTCCGTGCAAAGGCCGATAAGATTATCTTGGGTGGTATGGGTCTTACTAACGACGACTTCCTCTACTTCAAGCATGTCTTCGAGAATGCAGGTGCTTTGGATCGTATCGTATCGTTCGTAAATACTACAGATAACCCTCCCGTAGAGCGTCTTTTGGTGCCCGATATGGCATTGACTGCTGCCGAGTACTTCGCAGTAGATAAGGGCGAGAAGGTGTTGGTATTGTTGACCGATATGACACTTTATGCCGATGCTTTGGCTATTGTGTCGAACCGTATGGACCAGATTCCTTCGAAGGACTCTATGCCTGGTTCACTCTATTCAGACTTGGCAAAGATCTACGAGAAGGCCGTACAGTTGCCTAATGGCGGTTCTATCACCATTATCGCCGTTACTACGCTCTCTGGTGGTGATATTACTCACGCTATTCCCGATAACACAGGTTACATCACCGAGGGTCAGCTCTTCTTGCGTAACGACACCGACACCGGTAAGGTTATCGTTGACCCATTCCGTTCGTTGTCTCGTTTGAAGCAGTTGGTAATTGGTAAGAAGACCCGTGAGGATCACCCACAGGTTATGAACGCCTGCGTACGTTTGTATGCTGATGCTGCCAACGCAAAGACTAAGTTGGAGAATGGTTTTGACCTCTCGGATTACGACGAGCGTGCATTGAAGTTTGCTCACGACTACTCAGAGAAGTTGCTCTCTATCGACGTAAACATCGAGATCGAGCAGATGCTTGACACAGCATGGACACTCTTTGCTAAGTACTTCAACAAGGGTGAGGTAAGCATCAAGCAGGAGCTCTCAGATAAATATTGGAAAGCATAACGTTAGCTTATGGCAATCAAATTTCAGTATAACAAGACCTCGCTCGGTGAGCTGAACAAGCAGCTCAAAATCCGAAAGAATGCCTTGCCTACAATTAAGAGTAAGGAGAGTGCATTGCGTTCGGAGGTTAAGCGTGCGAAGGACTCCGCATTAGCCTTCCGTAAGGAGTTGGACGAGCTTATTGCCGCCTACGACTATATGGTGCAGCTTTGGGGAGAGTTTGATTGTGACCTTATCCGCATCGTCGATGTCGAACTTACGACACAGAAGATTGCGGGCGTGCGCATACCCATTTTGAACGACATTGTCTACGAGGAGAAGCCCTACGACCTCTTCTCTGCCCCAGTATGGTATGCTGAGGGTATCAGAGTTCTCAAGCAGATGTCTCGTCTCGGCATCGAGTTCGAGGTGCATCAGCACAAGATGGAGCTCTTGGACTATGCGCGACGCAAAACTACTCAGAAGGTAAACCTCTACGAAAAGGTGCAGATACCTGGTTATGAGGATGCCATACGTAAGATTAAGCGATTTATGGAGGACGAGGAGAACCTCAGTAAGTCGGCTCAGAAGATTGTGAAAACTCGTCAGGCGCAAGCCGAGGCTATGGAGGAGCCTAACGCATGATCAGTAAGATGATACGCTATGACATTGTGCTCTATGCTGGTGAGCAGGAGCGCTTTGTCGAGACACTTCGCGAGCTTGGTT
>JAFYWG010000006.1 GCA_017558115.1 Alistipes sp. | reverse complement strand
GATCCCGAGACAGGCAAGATTCCTCCACGTCTCGTAGATATCAACGCAGACAAGATTCACCAGGTTATCGACAACCTTATGCACTACATCACTCCCGCGGACTATGAGGCAGCCAAGGCATACCTCCCCAACCCTGAGGAGTATGATTTCCGTAAGATTCTCAACTGGTAAACGCAATTTCTTGTGATAAGGGGTCGATTGCGGCCCCTAACAAAAAATGCCGTCAATGGGATGTACACCTAAGTACTACCCATCGACGGCATTTTTGCCGAGTGTTGCACTCGGCACCCTTCTGACAAGAAATTGGGTCTCAGTTCTAATTGATGTTGCCGCTTTGGGGAATTTAGAGAGTTTAGGGTATGGTGTCTCTCCCTAAATTCCTTAAATACTCTAAACTCCCTTTGCCTAAAACAAAAAGATACCCCCTCCACAATCGTGGAAGGGGTATCTTTTTGTTTTGCGCCTTGCTCTTAGATCGAGATGTTCAAAATCTCGAGCTTGAGCATGCCGGCGGGAACCTGTACCTCGACAATCTCGCCCACCTTCTTGCCGAGCAATGCCTTAGCAATAGGAGTGCCGATAGCGAGCTTACCCTCGCGCAAGTTGGCCTCGTTCTCCGATACGATGGTGTACTCAACCTCGCGCTTAACGTTGTGGTTCATAAGCTTTACGCGGCTCAAAATCTGCACCTTAGAGGTGTCGATCTTTGTCTCGTCGATGATGCGTGCCTTAGAGAGTGTCTTCTCGAGCTGTGCGATACGCATCTCCAAGAGGCCCTGAGCCTCGCGTGCTGCGTCGTACTCGGCATTCTCCGAGAGGTCACCCTTGTCGCGTGCCTCTGCGATAGCGGCAGCCGCTGCGGGGCGCTCAACCGATACCATATGGTGGAGCTCCTCCTTTAGTTTGTTCATACCCTCGGCTGTGAGGTAGATAATTTCGTTACTCATAATGTATAATTTTTTTAATTTTGTCTCTCTCATAGAGTTTTCGCCAGGTACAAAAAAATATGAATCCCGATCCCATACAAGATCAGAACTCTAATAGTACCCCTACGATACCTCCTCTAAATACTCTACAAAGGTACTTCAAATTTTTGAAAGAACAAATTTTTTTGGCACAAAGTATGCCGCAACGGGTAAATCAACCAATTAATATTCAATATCGCCATGAATAACCACCCTAAGCGACTGCAGTGTACCGAGGAGCTACTCATCGTGCCCTCAACGATATTCTGCTCGCTCATCGCCGACCTGCAGCATGCGCTCGAGACGATAGATATGGAGTACTACATCTTTGCCAACGACCGCACGGGGAGACTCTTTGCGCAGCTACTACGTCGCAAGGCGCGGCAGGGTCTGCGTGTACGCCTAATAGTGGATGGTTATGGCTCCTTTGCGCTTAGCCGTGAGCTACGTAAGGCGCTACTAAGCGATGGCGTAGAGCTCCTGTCTCACTCACTTATGCACCATTGTCGCTACCACCGTAAGATGGTAGTCATCGATGGGCGCATAGCGCATATTGGCGGGGCGAACATAGCGGATAGATATGTCGTAGGCAATACGTTAGGCCGCTGGTACGATGTTCAATTGCGCCTCACGGGCGATGTGGTGGCGGCGATAGCGCGGCTATTCGACTACGATGCCTTTATGTGTGAGGGTATGGATTGTGAGGTGCCGCTATCGTACAAAGGTGCGGGGTTGGAGGTGGTGTGGTCTGAAAGTAGGGGAGGCCGCGCCATGACGGAGTTGCTTAGTGGCATACTCGCCTCCGCACGCCACTCGTTGCTCTTTGCTACTCCTTACTTTATGCCCCCTGAGCAGGTCATGGAGGATATAGCCTTCGCGGTGCAACGTGGCGTAAGGGTGACGCTGCTTGTCCCTGAACGATGCGATGTTTGGATGCTTGATCATGTAATGCGTAGGCATGTGGCGATGGCTGTAAGGCGTGGTATTGATGTGCGCATCTGTCGCGGGGCATTTCTCCATGCCAAGCTCGCCATAGTTGACGGCGAGAGGGTTGTGGTGGGTAGTGCCAACCTTGATGCCCGCAGTCTCTACCACAACCATGAGATGATGGCCTCGACCACATCACCAGATAGCGTGGCGCGTGCTGAGACATTCATTCGCAACATGCTCGACATATCCTCCGAACCCACTGCGCGCGATATGCGTTCGTTCGTACCCGCCTTTGTTTGTCGATGGTTCGAGGGGTTGCTATAAACGAAGAGTGCCGTTGACCCTAAAGTCAACGGCACTCGCTATATAAAGGTGTCCTAATGTTTGCTTAGGATTATGCCCACTTAACGAGAGCGAAGTCCATACGGTGCTCGAGCTTGTCGTTAGATGGGAAGATACGCAATGCCACGTCGAACATACCTGTCTGCTCGGGAGCGTAGTCCAAAGCCAAGGTAACGGTGTTACCCTCCTCGGCTACAACCTCCAAGCGGCGTGTCTCAACGATGTTTGCCGACTGGCCAGCCTCAATCTGAGTAGCCACAACGAGCTCTGCGCCGATATCCTCCTTGTTCAAGCCAGCGAGGTCGATAGTAAGCTCGAAGCGATACTTCTTACCTACGTACATTGCCTCAGACTCAATCTCGGCACGCTTAACATCGAGGATAGCGAGGTTGTCCCATGCTGCAGATACCTTACGCTTCCATGCTGCAATCTGGCGAGCCATCAAGTAGTTGTTCTCAACGATGAGATCCTTACGTGCTGCGAGCTTGTTGTAGAAGCGCTCCTCGTAGTCGATGAGCTGACGGTTCATAGTGAAGTTAGATGCGATGTCGGCAACACACTTCTTAACGGCGTAAACCCACTTGTGAGGTACGCCATCCTCAGCGCGGTCGTAGTACAAAGGTACGATCTGCTCCTCGATAGTGTTGTAGATCATCTCTGCATCGAGCTCATCCTGGAAGCGCTGGTCAGCGAATGAACGCTCCATAGGAAGCATCCAGCCAGCACCCTCCTTGTAGCCCTCTACCCACCAGCCGTCGAGTACTGAGAACTGCATAACACCGTTCATAACGCACTTCTCGCCTGATGTACCTGATGCCTCCAAAGGACGTGTAGGTGTGTTGAGCCATACGTCTACACCCTGTACCATGCGGCGTGCAAGCTCCATGTCGTAGTTCTGCAAGAAGACAATCTTACCTACGAACTCGGGCATTGCCGATACCTCTACGATACGCTTGATAAGGTCCTGACCGGGCTTATCGTTGGGGTGAGCCTTACCTGCGAAGATGAACTGTACGGGGCGCTCCTTGTTGTTTACCAACGCCGAGAGACGCTCGAGGTTAGTGAAGAGCAAGTAAGCACGCTTGTATGTAGCGAAGCGACGAGCAAAACCGATAGTAAGCACATCGGGCTTGATGCTCTCGGTAACCTGTACCATCTGACGAGGTGACTGCAAACGAACCTGTGTAGGATCGCTGTAGCGCTTGCGGATAGTTTTGACAAGGCGGTTCTTGAGGAACATACGCTCGTTCCAGAGCTCAGCATCGTCAATCTTGTGTACGTTCTGCCACTCGGGGATGTTGTAGGTGTGACCCTCGAACGCGTGGCCGAAGTACTTAGCGTAGAGACGGCGGAGGTTCGATGCTACCCATGTTGGGAAGTGTACACCATTAGTTACATAGCCGATGTGGAGCTCGTTCTTGAAGTAACCGGGCCACATGTTGCCGAGGATCTCCTTAGATACCTCGCCGTGCAACCATGACACACCGTTAACCTCCTGTGAGAGGTTACATGCCAATACCGACATTGAGAACTTCTCGTTGGGGTCGTTGGGGTTAGTCTTACCGAGGTTAATGAACTGATCCCATGTGATGCCGAGTACGTCGGGGTAGTGTGACATATACTGACGAATCATCGACTCGGGGAATGCATCGTGACCTGCGGGCACGGGTGTATGTGTCGTAAACAACGAAGAAGAGCGAACTACCTCCATTGCCTCAGAGAACGAGAGGCGCTTCTTAGCGATGAGGTTGCGGATACGCTCAACGTTGATGAAGGCTGCGTGACCCTCGTTGCAGTGGTAAACCTGCTGCTTGATGCCCATCTTTACGAGGGCGCGGATACCACCGACACCGAGCAAGATCTCCTGCTTCAAGCGGTTCTCCCAGTCGCCACCGTAGAGGTGGTATGTTACCTGACGGTCCTCCTCGAGGTTTGCCTCGTAGTCAGCATCCAAGAGGTAGAGGTCTGTACGACCTACCTGGCACTTCCAAACGCGTGCAGAGAGAGTACGACCAGGGAACGCTACCTGTGTAGTGATCCAGTTGCCATCCTCGTCGCGTACGGGAGAGATAGGAAGCTTGAAGAAGTTCTGTGCCTCGTATGTAGCCTCCTGAGCACCCTGTGCCGAGAGACGCTGTGTGAAGTAGCCGTAGCGGTACAAGAGACCCACTGCTACCATGCCTACGTTGCGGTCTGAAGCCTCCTTGAGGTAGTCACCAGCCAAGATGCCGAGACCACCAGAGTAGATCTTAAGTGTAGAGTGCAAACCATACTCCATAGAGAAGTAAGCAACCTTTGCGTGCTCAGGTGCTGGCTTCTCGGCCATGTAGTCGGTGAACTCCTTATATACTGCATCCATACGTGCAAGGAACTCCTTGTCGTTGCAAAGCTCCTCGCAGCGTGTTGTTGAAAGCTTGTCCAACAATACGATAGGGTTGCGGTCAACCTTTACCCAAAGCTCAGGGTCTACGCTCTCGAACAAGTCGCGTGCTGCAACTGTCCAGCACCACCAGAGGTTGCGTGAGAGCTCCTCGAGGGCCTTAAGGCGTGCAGGAATTCCCTTCTCAACCATGAGACGGTGCCATGAGGGGCGGTTTGATGTGAGCTGCTGGCGTACGAAGTTGATCTGCTCAGAGCGGTCGCCACCGTCGATGATAACGCGGTTGGTGCGTGATACAGAGTTGTCGATAGCCTCCTCGTATGCGCTCTTATACTCCTTGAACAAGCGCTTCCAGAGTGCTGTATTCGAGATCTCCATAGCGCCCTTGCGTGCCTCAGCATACTCCTCAGCGCTCATATCCATGTAGTGCTTGAGGATGTCTGTGATCTGAAGTACTACCTCGCGAGTGTTGTAGTCGTCGCGACGTACGATATCTACGCCCTTGTGCTCTGCCTGCTTTGCTACCCACATACCGAAGCCTGCGAGGGTAGTAGTAACAGTAGGAACACCGTAAGCTACTGACTCAAGAGGAGTGTAGCCCCATGGCTCGTAGTATGATGCGAAGATTGAGAGGTCAACACCTGCCAACATGTCGTAGTAGGGCATGTTGAAGATGCCATCCTTGCCATTGAGGTATGTAGGCACGAAGAGAACCTTCACGCGTGAAGCAGTTGTAGAGAGGATGCTGCCCTCGATAGACTGAGATACCTGATCCCATGCCTCTGCCTCGAGATGGTGTGTGAGGAAACGCTTCTGTGCAGGGTCGATAGCGTGGTTGCTGTCAGCGAGGTGCTGTGCGAGATCCTCGCGAGCACCAGTTGTAGCCGCAGGAACTGCGATAATGGCCAATACGTCGCGGTTGATGTTACTTGTTGCGAGCTGCTTGAGTGACTCGAGGAATACGTCGAGACCCTTGTTGTGGAACTCGTAACGACCGCTTGATGCTACGATGAGGGTGTCCTCAGCGAAGTCGTAGCCCCAAGTTGCACTTGCCACCTCGATAAGCTTGCGGCGTGATGTTGCGCGGAGCTCTGCGAGCTTTGCCTCAGCGGGTACGAAGCCATTCTCGAAGCCGTTAGGAGTGATGCGTGTCACCTCGCGGCCGAGCAAGTAGCGGCACTCGTTTGCTGTGATGTCACTAACAGTGAGGAATGCATCAGCGAAGGTTGCTGCAGACTTTTCCAAAGAGTGCTTTGCCATTACGTTGAACTGGCGAGCGAGCTCATCGGCGTTGAACTTGTGGAGGTCGTTGTAGAGAGGCAAGCGGTTGCCAGCGATGCAGCGACCCATAACTGTTGCGTGTGTAGAGAACACAGTTGCAACGTATGGAGCGTTGTCGTGGAGGTAGAGCGAGCCCGCTGCAGCCATCCACTCGTGGAAGTGAGCCACGATCTTGTCTGTAGTCTGGCACATGGTCTCTGCGAACGATGCGATAACAACGCCTGCAGCGTGACCGAACAATACTGGCTCAACATAGTCCCACTGACCTGAGAGTGAGTCTACGTGGTAAGCCTCCCAAAGCTGCTTGAGGATGTTGTCCTTCTCGCGGATGAACGACTTAAAGTCGACAAGGATTGCGATGGGGCGACCCTCGATTGTCCAACGGCCGATACGAACGCGTACACCCTTGTTGTAGAGCGACTCGCGCCATGCTGCCATGAGTGTTGTGTCCTCCTCGAACTCTGGGCTAACGTAGTCTGACGAGAAGTCGGGGCCGATGGTGATATACTTATCACCGAGCTCATGCTTCACTGTCGGTGCCTTCGAGGCGATAACGGTATGGATACCGCCCACCTTGTTGCACACCTCCCAACTTACCTCAAACAAGTAGTCAGGAGTCAAATTTACATTACTCATATTAGTTTTTTATTAAAAATATTTCTAACTATCACCCTAGTTTTTGCCCTCATTTTTGGGCGGCTCTTGCCGTCGAAACCTCTTGATATACAAAAGTTGCGGCTCGAAAGGGTATGGTTAATCAAATTGCAAAGATAGCAAATTTATTTCATAAAGGGAAATATTTATTAATTTTTTTTAAAAAATAGTAGCAAATGGTTCCCGAATGGGCATATTTGTGGACTGAACGGTATATTTCATCCGCTCAAATGCTATATAAAATATGGAATTGCATACTATTTTCCCGCTTCGGTGACCTTTTTGCGTAGGCGAAGTGCTGTCATGAGGGCTGCGGAGCTGAGGCCTACGATAAGGCCGATGACCAAACCGCGACAACCCATATCGAAGTGATAGGCCAAGAGAATGCCTATGGGGATGTTCAAAACAAGATAGCTGCAAAGCACGATGGGCATGATAATCTTGACGTCCTGCATGCCTCGCATCAAGCTTATGGATAGTCCTTGAATGGAGTCGGAGAACTGGTAGATAGCGATAAGGAGCATCAGCTCTGCCGTGAGGGCAATGACCTCTGTGTTGTCGGTAAATATCGCCGCAATAGGCTCGCGCAGAGTGACAAAGATTATCGCCATTAAGGTTGCCCAGAGTAGTCCGAGGTGGTATGTCGCAGTCACCGTGGGGCGTAGCTCCTCGGTGTGGCGGTTGCCGTGGATGTGCGACACGAGGATGGTGGCGGCAGAGCCTATGGCCACGGTGATCATCCACGCTACATTGGCGATGCTGAAGGCGACCTGCATGGAGCCCGCCGCAACCTTGCCGAAGGATAGGGCGAGGATTGAGGTTAGGATGAATGCTGCCGACTCTAAAATCATCTGGAATGAGATGGGGAAGCCTATCTTTATAAGTGATGATATATGCTTGAACGTTACGGCCTTTCGGCTAAAGAATGTGCGGTATATGCGTAGGCGTCGCCAGAGATAGAATACGGCGATGATAGCACCCATCTGACCCACGCGCGATATGAGCGTTGCGAGACCTGCACCCTCGGCACCCATGGGTTCCAAGCCACACTTGCCGAAGATAAATATGTAGTTGAGTGCCACGTTGGCGATGTTGCCAAGGAGCGTTATCCACATCGCTATCTTGGTGGTGCCCAAGCCCTCCAAGAACTGCTTAACAGCGAGGAAAATCATTAGCGGCATGATACTCCACACGAGCATGTCGTAGTAGGGGAGTGCCATCTCCGACACCGCCTCTACGCTCTCGCCAGGGCTCGACATCCACTCGCCAAGTACGCCGATAAAGGGTCTCAGTGCTAATGCTATGGCCGTGCCTACCACGCCGATGGCTATGGAGTAGACAATGCCGTTTAGAAAGAGGTGGCCCACCCTGCGTCTGTTGCCACGTGCATAGTGCTCGCCAACAAGCGGCGTGATAGACATGGCGAGGCCCATCGCCGCGAGGTAGATAAGCAGGAAGAGTGAACTACCCAACGACACTGCCGCAAGGGGTACGGGGTCGTTGCCACCATACTGCCCCACCATTGCCGTGTCCGCAAACTGCGTGGTGAGCTGACCAGCTTGTGCTATGACAACCGGCAATGCGAGCTTTAGTAGTCGCTTGTAGTATGGGGTGTATTTTGTGAGTAGTATCATTTGCGGCGCAAATATACAAAAAAAGAGACAAATAAGACGAAAGAGACATAAGAGAGGTCTCAGTCATCGTGGTCCGAGTCCTCGCTTATGTCCCTTTGGTCTCATATGTCCCTTGTAATCTTGTCGCTACAAGAACAACTTCACACCGAAGAAGTAGGTGCGGGGCATGGCGGGACCGTAGATATATGCCGAGTCGCGGCCTGCGCCGAGGTCGATATCGCGCTGGTATGAGTCAAATATATTCTTCATGCCGGCGTTAACCTCCAAGTTTACGACATTCGACAACGAGAAGGTGTAGCTAAGCTTAAAGCCGAAGTCCCAGAACGACTGTGTGCGTGTCTCAGAGTCTTCCCACTCCTTGCCGGAGATGTCGGTATATGCCGAGTGCTGAACAAGCATAGGACCAGTGTAGGTGCCGAAAACCGATGCGTTAAACTTCTTAGTAAAGAAATACTTAGCATTGATATAGCCGTAGTGGTCGGGCGAGCGGAACATTGTGCGCTGTGGTGCGAGATTGGGGTTGTCGCTCCACTTCTCGGGCTCTACATAGAGGCTCTTCTGGAAGGTGTAGCCGAGCTGCACGTCGAAGGTGTTGGGGATGCCTAGCTTAAGCTCTGCGGTGATGCCACCAATGCGAGCACCTGAAGCATTGCGGCGTGTCTTATAGATAAAGTGGTTGCCTGCCTCATCTGTTGCCTCGCCACTCTTCTCGAGCGTAAACACGTCGTTGAGCATGGTATAGAAGCCCTCGACGAGGATGTTGGTCTGCAAGCGGCCGAAGTTGTGGTAGTAGTCTGCCGATGCGCTCAACGAGTGCGAGAACTCGGGACGTAGGTCGGGGTCTATCTCGATAATAGATACCGAGTGGTTAAGGGCGTCGATATGTAGGTCCTCGTTATATGCCTGGGGTGCGCGGTAGCCACTCGAGTACGATAGGCGTAGGCCGAGGTCCTCGATGGGGCTATAACGGATATTGGCACGTGGCGCGAAGATGGGGCGCTCGATCATATTGTGCTTGTCGAGGCGGAAGCCGACAAGGATGTTGAGCTTGTCACTCTTCCACTCGTTCTGCGCGAAGAGTCCCACGGTAGATGTCTGCTGGTCGAGGCGGCGGTCTGTAGCTACGTAGTAGTCGTTCAACGAGTTGTAGTTGTACTCAACGCCCGCTGTGAGCTCTGCGGGGAGGCCAGCCTTATAGTTGAAGGTGTACTGACCACCCGCTACCAACATAAGGTCTTTGGTTGTGCCATAGGCATCGGGGTTCATGTCTGCGCCGAAGTAGCTCGCGCGGCTGATGCCCTGTGCCGAGGTGTAGATGCTTGCGCGGTGACGCATATTGGGGAAGTAGTCGAACTTAAGGCTACCGCCGTCGATGTTGTGGTCTACCTGCTCGCAGATATATGACATGTGGGGTGCGCCATCGAGGTTGTCGCCACCACGGCGGAAGTCGTGGATGTGGTGGTACTCACCCGTGATGCGCGAGTGTGTCGAGGTCTTGTAGTAGGCACGGAAGCCGATGGTCTCGGAGCGGAGGCGTGTGATATCTGTAAATCCGTCGTTGTTGCGGTCGTAGCCATCGCGATACTTAACCTGACCAAAGACGTATGCGCCAAGTTTGTAGTCGTCCGACACGAAAGCGCCACCGAGCGAGGTGTTGATGTCGGGTGTGCCATCCTGCATGAAGTTGGTGGTATTCGAGAGCGAGAGGGTGTTACGCACGGGGTCCTTGGTGATGATGTTAACCACGCCACCGATAGCGCTCGAGCCGTAGAGTGCCGAGCCACCACCACGTATTACCTCCACGCGCTCTACCATTGCCACGGGCATAAGGTCGAGACCATATACGCCTGCCAATGACGAGAAGATGGCGCGGCTGTCGAGCAGAATCTGAGAGTACTGACCCTCGAGGCCGTTGATGCGGAGCTGTGGTGCACCGCAGTTACCGCAGGTGTTCTCCACGCGGAGTCCTGACTGGAAGTTCATGGCCTCCGAGAGGTTCGACGATGCTGTGCTCTCGAAGAGCTTCGCTGAAGCAACATTGACAACGGTAGACGTAGTACGGCGGTTTGTCTCGTTACGTGTTGCCGATACCACCACCTCGTCAACCATGGTATTTGCCTCGTCGAGGGTGAAGTTAAGCTCTATGGATGTCTCAGCCTTGATGTTTAGCTTAAGCTCCACGTTCTCGTAGCCGATGGCCGATACGACAATCTCCTGCTCACCCACGGGGAGGTTATTCAAGATATAGTGGCCCGAACTATTTGCTGCACAGCCGATAGTTGTGCCCTTGATAGCCACAGTAGCGTAGGGGATATGCTCCTGGGTGTTGGCATCGAGCACATGGCCAAAGATGTTAGAGTCTGAGTTTTTATTTGTTGTGCTACGGATAATCTGCACGTTAGGGGATTTGGGTATATCCTCCGTAGCCATTGCTGCGATGGGGAGGAGTATGAGTGTGAGTATTAATAATAGTTGCTTCATTGTGTGTTACGTTTATTTTCTGTTTACGCTGCAAAGGTACACACGCGATATAGACGATACAATCGCCTATTCGCGGTAAAAACATGGTATAGTACCCCTAATTGTGGGGTATAGGGGGAGTGTGTGGTGTGAAAAGTTAGTGTGTGTTAGGCCTTTGCGGGCGGACCACGTAACGAATAGCTGAGCGAAGTCTGCTCAATGATGGAAGCATCATGCTCCATATACTGCGATGTAATCTCGGTAGAGAGTAGCTCGCAGCATGTCACGCTCTCCGCGACAAGAGCGTCGTGGATGGGGGCGTCGTTTAGTAAAAGGATATGTCCGCGCGTGTGTGAGTGCGCGCTCGCGGGATTGTAGGGGTGAGAGTGGAAAAACTCCCTACCCTCGATGTTGTGGCTATGTACGAAGAGGGTGGTTGCCATTACGTTGAATAGCAACACGGCGAGCATGAGCGCACCAAAAAGTCCCCTTCTTCTCTCTATAGCCATATGTGGTTAGTTGAGGTTATACCTCTGATGTGAACTTAAATGTGATATCCTTGAAGTTCTCCTGAGCAATAGCCAAGGCGTAGCTTGTGTCGGCGAGGAATACGTCGCGACCATGCTTATCTACCGCCATGTTAGTGTGCTTACGACGCTTGAAGTCGGCAAGCTGTGTCTCGTTCTCCGACTCTATCCAGCAAGCCTTGTGGATGGAGATAGGCTCCCAGCGACACTTCGCGCCATACTCATGCTCCAAGCGATACTGGATAACCTCGAACTGCAGAGCACCCACCGTGCCGATAATCTTACGGCCGTTGAGCGACGAAGTGAAGAGCTGTGCCACACCCTCGTCCATAAGCTGGTCGATACCCTTAGCAAGCTGCTTGAACTTCATGGGGTCGGCATTCTCGATATAGCGGAAGTGCTCGGGCGAGAATGAGGGGATGCCGGTGAACTTTAGCTTCTCACCCTCGGTGAAGGTGTCGCCAATCATGAAGGTGCCCGTGTCGTGCAAACCTACGATGTCGCCAGGGAAGGCCTCGTCGATTACAGACTTCTTCTCTGCCATGAAGGCTGTGGGTGATGAGAACTTTAGCTGCTTACCACTGCGAACATGGAGGTAGTTTTTGTTACGCTCGAACTTACCTGAACATATCTTCATGAAGGCGATACGGTCGCGGTGGTTGGGGTCCATGTTGGCGTGAATCTTGAAGATGAAGCCTGTCAACTTATTCTCCGAGGGCTCCACCATACGTGTTGCGGTGGTGGCGTTGCGTGGCGAGGGAGCGATGCGGATGAAGCACTCCAACAACTCGCGCACACCGAAGTTGTTAACCGCCGAGCCGAAGAATACGGGGGCAAGCTCACCTGCAAGGTAGTCATCACGACGGAAGGGCTCGTAGACACCCTCCACGAGGTCTACGTTCTCGCGAAGCTGCGTTGCGAAGTTTTCACCAATATACTGCTCAATCTCCTTTGACGCTAAGTCAGAAATCTCTACAGTCTCGGCATCTGCCGTCTGACGCTCGTCAGAGGTAAAGAGCGAGAGGTTTTTCTCGTAGATGTTATACACTCCCTTGAAGGTATCGCCCGAAGAGATTGGGAACGCCAAGGGGCGCACCTTGATCTTGAGCTCACTCTCCACCTCGTCCAATAAATCGAATGGGTCCTTCGAGGGGCGATCGAGCTTGTTGATAAAGACTATAACGGGGGTCTTGCGCATACGGCAGACATCCATCAAGCGGCGTGTCTGGGTCTCAACACCCTTTGCACCGTCGATAACGATGATTACTGAGTCTACGGCCGTGAGCGTGCGGTATGTATCCTCGGCGAAGTCCTCGTGACCAGGGGTGTCGAGGATGTTGATCTTAACATCCTTATACTCGAAACCCATCACAGATGTCGCCACCGAGATACCACGCTGACGCTCAATCTCCATAAAGTCGGAGGTTGCACCCTTCTTAATCTTGTTGCTCTTTACAGCTCCCGCAACGTGGATCGCGCCACCGAACAAGAGGAGCTTCTCGGTAAGTGTTGTCTTACCGGCATCGGGGTGTGCGATAACGGCAAACGTACGTCGTTTAGTAATCTCGTCAATAAGTGCCATAGTGACAATAGTTTAAATTTAGGGCGCAAAGATAACAATAAATTGTTAATACGCAAAACAAAAGGAGAAGCTGTCTAACAAGGCTACTTTGTCGTTCTTTGCTGTTATAAAAGTACATCTACTTCCGCTAACGAAATATCTCGTCAATGGGCAGTACGCTTTAGTACAGCCCATCGCCTCGAATTTCGCCGAGCGTTGTATCTGTACTCTTCTAACAACAAATATGCTCGCTCTCAAAATGCTCATTTACGTCGAGTAAACTCCGCTTTTTCGAGCTTCGCAAGCCTAAAATTAGCTCTTGTTATACAACTTCTCACAGAAATGAGCCTACCTAACTTGATTGTTAGACAGGCTCTTGTGTTGTATATTTCGCCTTTTTAGTCGAGTGGGTAGGCTGCCACGAAGCAGTTTGCCACGCGCAACTCCTCCTGGTGCTCCTTTAGGTTCGCGATGTTTACATCACCGATGATGTAGTTGTAGTCCTCCGAGGTATACTGCTCGCGGATGTGTGTGAAGTTGAGCAGGTTACGCTCCTCTTCGGTCTTATAGCGGAAGTAGATGCGGAAGGTGTGGTCGGTAGAGTAGTGGGGAAGCACAGAGTCGTTGCGCTTCTTGTACTCGTAGCGGTAGTTGTAGCCACATGCCGTGATGTCGCTCAACACGGCAGAACCTGTGGGGTGGCCACCCGCGCCACGACCGAACATAAACTGCTTGTCGTAGAACAAGCCCTTGATAACCACGCCATTAAACTCATCCTCAACGCTGTAGATATACTTGTTGCGTGAGATAAGCTGTGGCAATACGCACATGATGAGTTTATCCTCGACCTTCTCGACGTGTGCCACGAGTTTTATACGACGCTCCTTCTCGTGAGCAAAGCGTATGTCGGCGTCGTTCATCGTAGAGATACCATAGGTAAGAATCTCCTCGGGTGCCACATATACGCCAAAGGCGTGCATGGTGATGATGATAAGCTTATACAACGAGTCCCAGCCGTCGATGTCGAGCGTGGGGTTGCTCTCCGCGAAGCCGAGGTCCTGAGCGAGCTTCAATGCCTCCTTGTAGCCCATCTTCTCGTTAAAGATCTTCGAGAGGATGAAGTTTGATGAGCCGTTGAGGATGCCCTTAACCGAGAAGAGGAGGTCGTTGTCGTAGTACTCCTCGAGGTTGCGGATGACGGGGATAGAGCCACATGCAGAGGCGTCGTAGAGTAGTGCTGTGTTGAACTGCTCCTGAAGGTCGATAAGCTCTGGTAGGTGGTGGCCCAACATCTTCTTGTTGCCCGAAACTACGGGTATGCGCATCTTGAGGGCGCGCTTAACGATGTCGTATGCTGCCTCTGCGTCGTCGATAACCTCGACGATGAGATTAATATTGCGGTCGTTGAAGATGTCATCGGGGTTTGAGGTGAACTCCACATCTACGTTGCCACGCTCCTTGTGTGTGTCGCGAACGCAGGCGCGAACGATTGTCACGTTCTTCGAGTCGATGCGCTTAAGCACGTCGTAGAGACCATGTCCCACGTTGCCAAAACCGAAGAGTCCTATGTTAAGCTGTTTCATAAATCGCTATGTTTTATGGTGTTATCGTATAAAATTCTGAATTATTGTGTTGAGTTTCTCGTGCTCCACAAGGAAGCCGTCGTGGCCAAACTCCGACTCTATGAGGTGGTACTCCACATCGCGAATATGCTCCCTGAGTGGGGTGTGCGCCTCAGGCGGGAAGAGGATGTCGGAACTAATGGCTACAACCAAGGCGCGTGCCTCGATTTTTGAGAGTGCCTCGGCTATAGAGCCTCTGCCACGTGCTATGTTGTGCGAATCGACGGCCTCACTCAGGCGATAGTACGACAAGGCATTGAACCTGCGGCGTAGCTTCTCGCCCTGATACTGCTGGTAGCTATGTGCACGGCGTGTGAAGCTCGCCTCGGTGGGGTTTTCATCCTGCTGCGTGGCGTTGTATGCCGCACCTCCGCGATAGCTTATTAGGGCTATGGAGCGTGCCACGGCCATGCCGTCGATGCCGGCGTCGTCGCGCCTCTCGCCCCAGGTCCTATCTGTGCGGATGGCCATGCGCTGCGACTCGTTGAATGCCGCCGCCCAAGGCTCTGTGCATGTGGTAGTTGCGATGAGCGCCACCGACTCCATAAACTTAGGCTCCGAGATTGCCCACTCCATGCACTGGAAGCCGCCAATAGAGCTGCCAATAAGGAGTTTTACACGCTCGATGCCGAGGTGCTTGGCCAGTAGCTGATGACACTTGACCATGTCGCGCACGGTAATCTGCGGAAAGTCGTAGTAGTACTTTTCGCCCGTCGCGGGGTTGACTGATAGGGGCGACGTAGTGCCATAGTGCGAGCCGAGGAAGTTGGCGCACACGATAAAGTAGCGCGTGGGGTCGAGGAAGCCTCCCTCCTCCACGGTGTGTGGCCACCAGTCGGCAACGTCGGAGTTTGCCGTGAGGGCGTGACATACCCAGATGACATTCTCCTTCGCCTCGTTAAGCGTGCCGAAGGTGTCGTAGGTGATCTCCACCTCTGGTAGTACCGCGCCCGACTCTAAGGTTATGGCCTCGCTATGATGATATACCTGCGCCATAGCTTAGATGTTGCTGAGTGCCTCCTCGTAGTCGGCGATGATATCCTCGACGTTCTCCAAGCCCAGCGAGATGCGCAGAAGTGTGGGTGTGATGCCCGCAGCGCGCTTCGCCTCGTCCGAGAGCTGCTTGTGTGTTGTTGAAGCGGGGTGTGTAACCACGGTTATAGAGTCGCCAATCATGGTCATGTTGCCCGAAAGCTTAAGGCTCTCGACAAACTTAACGGTAGAGTCGAGGTCGCCATGAAGCTCGATGGTCATAACGGCCGATGCGCCATGACGGAAGTACTTCTTGGCAAGGGCATGGCTGGGGTGATCCTCGAAACCCACGAAGCTCACGCTCTTAACCTTGGGGTGGTTGCGACAGAACTCGGCAAGCTTATATGTAGACTCCACCTCGTGCTTCACGCGCAACGATAGGGTCTCCAAGCCGAGCAACATGAGGTATGCGTCGAAGGGTGAGGGGCAGCAGCCGAAGTCGCGCATGCCGTCCACGCGGCACTTCACGATAAATGCCTGGTTGCCAAATGCCTCACAAAGGTTGAGGCCGTGGTAACCCTCTGATGGGCCATCAATCTGCGGGAATTTGCCCGAAGCGCGCCAGTCGAACTTACCGCTGTCAACGATGATGCCGCCCATGGCTGTGCCGTGGCCATTTATCCATTTTGTAGCCGAGTCGGTGATGATGTCTGCGCCCCACTCGAAGGGGTTGCAGAGGTAGCCGCCCGCACCAAAGGTGTTGTCGACAATAAGTGGAATGTTATGCTTGTGTGCCACCTCGGCGAGTGCCTCGATGTCGATAACGCGACATGTGGGGTTGCCCATAGACTCGGCAAATACGGCGCGTGTATTCTCGTCGATGAGTGCGGCGATGTCCTCGGCCGAGTCGCTCTTAGCCAGGCGGCACTCGATGCCCACGTTGCGCAGCGAGATAACAAACTGGTTGTGTGTGCCACCATAGAGGTAGGGCGATGCTACGATATTCTCGCCAGCCTTAGCAAGAGCGGTTACTGTGAGCAAGATTGCCGACATGCCCGATGCGGTGGCCAAAGCACCCACACCACCATAGAGTGCCGCGATACGCTCCTCGTAGGCCGCAGTTGTAGGGTTGTGTAGGCGAGTGTAGATATATCCTGGTTCGCTAAGCGTGAAGAGGTTTGCTGCGTAGTCGCACGATGAAAAGTGGTATGCCGCAGTGGGGTGGATGGCGATGCCGCGTGCAAGCGACTCATCCACTTTATAGCCTCCGTGTATCTGTATAGTCTCGAAATGTAACTTTCTGTTGCTCATAGTTATATAGTGTCTAATATAGTCAAACTTAATCTTAGATGAGGCCTTTGTAAAGCATCATCGTCTTCGGTTGTTGCATGGTTAGAGAGGTGTACGACCGTGGTCATACGATGATATAGTAGTGCCTAACGGCACATTCGCATAGAACTCTGCATCGAGGCGTGCATCATAGCCTCGACAATCACGATTCGTATGTTAGAGTTTCTACGCATCTGCTAAAATGTTTGTAATGCAAAGATAATAAAAAATTTTTAAAACTCCAAACATTGGTGATATAGCTTTTCTATTTCACAATTTTTGCCTATCTTTGCAGACTGAATAATAAGTTATTGTAGCTATTATGAAACGTACTCTTGACATCAGCTATGAGCACTATGCCTCTACTGCAGAGCTCGATCAGCTCGACCGCGACCTCGTTAAGGAGGCCGAGGAGGCTACAAAGACGGCAAATGCCCCCTACTCAAACTTCCATGTGGGAGCAGCTGTGCGCCTAAAGAGTGGCCGCACACTCCACGCTTCGAACTTCGAGAGCGAGGTCTACCCCGCAGGATTGTGTGCCGAGCGCTCGTTGCTCTTCTACGTCGAGGCAAACTATGGCGACGACCCAATTGAGGCGTTGGCTATCGCATCGGTGCCCTCGGAGAGGGAGTGTTACCCCTGTGGTCAGTGCCGCCAGGTGATTGTAGACGTCGAGCGCAGACAGAAAACTCCCATTCGCGTGATTATGACGGGTGCCGGCTCGGCAACCGTGGTAGATAGCGCCGAGAAACTTTTGCCCTTCACATTCAAGTTGTAATACGATTATCGAAATATGTTTACTATCAAAGATATACTCTACGAAGATAACCACCTTATCATCGTCAATAAGCATGTTGGCGACTTGGTGCAGAGCGATCCCGACGGCACGGAGGCTATCGAGGATCAGATTAAGGCGATGATTAAGATTCGCGACCATAAGCCTGGCGCAGTATTCCTTGGCGTGGTACACCGCATCGACCGCCCCGTGAGTGGCGCTGTGGTATTTGCTAAGACGTCGAAGGCTTTGGCGCGTCTCAACGAGATGATTCGCAACAAGCAGATTAAGAAGACCTACTGGGCAATTACTGAGGAGCGTCCCGCAGAGGAGGAGGGTTCATTGCGCCACTTCATCGCGCGCAACGCCAAGACCAACCGCTCACACGCCTACCAGAAGCCTAAGGGCGACGCTAAGGAGGCGTTGTTGGACTACCGCGTGTTGGGTGCTTCGACAAACTACACCCTCGTTGAGGTAGACCTCAAGACGGGTCGTCACCACCAGATTCGCGCACAGCTCTCGGCTATAGGTTGCTCAATCAAGGGTGACCTCAAATATGGCGCAAAGCGCTCTAATAAGGATGGTGGTATCTCCTTGCACTCGCGCCGTGTGGAGTTCTTGCACCCCGTAGGTGGCAAGCCCATCGCTGTGACAGCCCCAACACCTAAGGGCGATGGTCTTTGGGACTTCTTCGAGTGTGCACAATCAGAGAATTAAGCCTGCGTAGCTTATGAGACTGCTTATACAGCGCGTCACCGAGGCACGTTGCCATATCGACGGAGAGGTCTTTAGCCAGATAGGCAAGGGCTTAGTCGTGCTTGTTGGCGTGGGTCACGACGAGACGTCCGAGGACTTGGAGTGGCTGACGAAGAAGCTCGTGCAGCTGCGCATCTTCGACGATGCGGAGGGCGTTATGAACTGCTCGGTGCAGGATGTCGAGGGCGAGGTGATGATAGTGAGTCAGTTCACGTTGCACGCCATGACAAAGAAGGGTAATCGCCCCTCGTGGATAAAGGCGGCACCCGAGGCTATATCGAAGCCCCTGTACGAGGCGTTTGTGGCTAAGGTTGAGGCGGCACTCGGTCGCAAGGTGGCAACGGGAAGCTTTGGCGCCGATATGAAGATAGAGCTTACGAACGATGGCCCTGTAACCATCTGGATAGATTCAAAAAATAGAGAATAGATCATCTTATGAAGAGGTTACTCTACATTATGACACTTCTTCTTGTGGCTGTGGCCTGCGAGAAGGAGGTGAACTTCACTTGTCGCGTAGTAGATAGCGAGGCTACGGTGTTGAGCCAGACAAGTGTTAGACTTGAGGCTACAATCAATGCCTCGAACTATGGCTCAGTTGAGCGCGTGGGATTTATGGTTGCGCGTTCAGGTTCTGAGAATTACGATTTTCATTATGCTGAGAAGGGTCGAGTGATAGAGGTTGTTGTCGAGGAGTTGAAGCCTGCAACAAGCTATACCTACCGCATCTTTGTTATGGCAGCAGGTGATACCTGGAACCTCGAGGGTGGCTCGTTTAAGACGTTGAGCAATAACGAGGAGCCAGAGCCAGAGCCAACGCCTGACCCTGAACCTGACCCAGAGCCAGAGCCCGAACCCGAACCCGAGCCCGAGCCCGAGCCCGAACCCGAGCCCGAACCAGAACCTACCCCAACAACGGGTAGAACATATCGTGCGGGATGGTTTGAGTTGCCCGTTGAGGTTGATGCAAATGGCGATGGTCGTGACGACAACAATTCGGACTACTACTATGCGCACCATTTGTGTGCTGGTGGTGAGAAGAATGCTCAGCGCAATGGCTCGGCACGTAACTTCACCGTATGTTTCTCGGCAAACCACCACTGTCCCGTGTGGGTGGCGGCACCTCGTCACGCGAGCTATGAGTCGGGTGCAAGCCGCACGGATGCCTACGCTCAGGATCCGCAGATTCCCTCAAATATCCAGTACTCGAGCAAGAGCACGGGTGGTGGCTGCAACAAGGGTCATATGCTTGGCTCGGCAGAGCGCCTAAGCTCCACTGCAACAAACAGGCAGGTATTCTATTACTCTAATATCGCGCCCCAGTACTCAAGTACGTTCAACACCGGTGGTGGCGCATGGAACAACCTCGAGGACCATATCGACGGTCTTGTGTGCGCCGATACGCTCTATACGGTAATCGGTTGCTACTTCGATACATACACCGATAAGTATGGTAATACTGGTCGTCCTACACGCATAGAGTTTGGTGGTCGTAACGATGTTTCGCGCCCAACGATGTTCTACTATGCGTTGCTACGCACAAAGAGGGGTAACTCGGGTAAGAGCGTTAAGGATTGCTCGGCATCGGAGTTGCAGTGTGCCGCCTTTGTTATCTGCCACGAGCAGGATAAGGGTCACAAGCCCCAGGTTAAGGATATGATCTCGATTGAGGAGCTCGAAGAGTTGACAGGCTTTACCTACTTCGAGAATGTGCCTAATGCCCCAAAGAGTACGTTCAATTCGAGCGACTGGTTGTAGTTTGATAAATTATATATAAGGAATAGACTATGCTTATAGCATTGCAGAAACGTAGGGAGAATATCGCCGAGTATATCCTCTATCTATGGCAGATTGAGGACCTGTTGCGCGCCTTGCAGTTTAGCCCCGAGGCTATCTACTCGACGCTCGTAGCGCGCGTAGGGGGTGCCGACGAGCAGCAGAAGGAGAATATCTTCAACTGGTATATGCAGATTGTGGAGCTCCTGCGTAAGGAGGGTAAGGAGAAGCAGGGTCATATCGAACACACGCTACACTTGGTTGCCGATTTGCACAACCTCCACCTACAGCTTATGAAGCTCCCCGTGGGTGAGCACTACCGCATGACGCATCAGCGCCTTGCAGCAGAGTTACCACGCCTACGCACAATCCTCGACAACGACGATATCAGCGATACGGAGCTGTGCTTCCGAGCGCTGTATGCCGCGATGCTCTACCGCATTAAGGGTGGTGGCGAGCGCGCTATTGAGGATACGCTGGCTGTTATATCGCCCGCAATAGGCGAGCTTGCCGCTATGTATGGCAAGGTTGAGCGTGGTGAGATAAACCTCTTTGAGGATTAATCATAAGTGAGTGGAGCAAGTTAAACTTTTGCTCCACTTTTTTTGTTTGTTGAGAAAAAAGTGTTATATTTGTAGTAACATTAGGACTGAAGAGTTGCTCAACGGTTGGTTGGGCAACTCGCTTTTTTGCCGATATTAAGGCTATAATTATTGAATATTACCTGAAAACGTTGATTTTTTTCGAGTTTTATTTGCAATTATAAAAAAAGGTTGTACCTTTGCACCTCGCAAAAGAAGCACTAAACGCGTTAATTGTAGGACAAAACAATAAAAAACAGATAGTACTATGGCAATGAAAAGAACTTATCAGCCTTCTCGCCGTAAGCGCATCAACAAGCACGGTTTCCGTCAGAGAATGGCTACTGCCAATGGCCGTAAGGTATTGGCTGCACGTCGCGCAAAGGGTCGCAAGAAGTTGACTGTATCAGACGAGGCAACATTCAAGTACAACTAGTCGATAG
>JAFYWG010000055.1 GCA_017558115.1 Alistipes sp. | reverse complement strand
GCATGGGTGGTCTTGGCGGCGGCACAACGGGTCGCGGCGGCCTCAACTCGAGCACTAATAACATGGGTGGCATGGGAGGTGCCAGCGGCATGGGCAATATGCGCCGATAGGTATTAAACTATGAAACAGTGAAATATGAAACGCTATAAACGAATTATAACGACGCTCTTGGTTGCGCTCTTCGCCCTTATGGCTACGGAGCGCGCCTCGGCGCAGCACACCCTCACACTCACAGGTGGTACGGGTTGGAGCACCGCACGCTTCTACCCCGCCGAGGAGACTAAGTGGCTTTGGGGCTCCGAAACTGTGGGTCTTTCGTGGCGATACTACAGCGACAAGCCCCGCTTTGTGGGCTGCGTGGGTATCGACTTGGAGTATCTGCAGCGCGGCTTTAAGCATGGCTACGCCTACACCTCGGTCATCAAGGATGATAAGGAGATACGTACCTACGAGTTCTACACCCGCAACGTGAACTCCATCATGATGCCTATCGTATGGCAGCCTCACTTCTACCTCGCTAAAAACCGCTTGCGCATATTTATCGAGGCGGCATTCGTGCTCTCGTTCAACATCTCGGCAGACTACAGCTACGAGAAGGATCGCTACCCCGCGGGTAAGTACGAGTGGAAGGTGCCGCGCGACAACCGCTTCGGCTATGGTCTATCGGGAGGCGCAGGCTTCGCGGTGCTACTTGGTCAGGTGGAGATCGGCTTTAAGGCTAAGTACAACTTCGGCTACTCCGACCTTATGAAGAACCGCAACAAGTACTACTCCAACTCTACTGATGGCCGTGAGAACCCCTTCTACTACACGCCACTACGCTCACCTTTGGACAACATCAACATGATGTTCACCGTAGGTTGGCGCTTTAATAAGCGCGGCTTCGACTCATGGTACGTGGTACGCCCCAAGAAGGAGAAACCTATGAAGTCCTTCAACTTCTCGGCAGCTCAGTCGGGTAGTTCGGGCTCTAACGCGGGCCGTGGTGGCAACACAGGCATGCCCACATCGGGACAGCGCAGATAAACGCCAATAAATAGAATTATAATAACGGAAAAAGCATAAAAATATGGATTCAACAAGACAGCAGAAGATTGCGCGCCTCTTGCAGCGCGACATCGCAGAGATCGTACAGAAGGAGATGGCAGATGCCACACGTGGCTCACTCGTTACCATCACCATGGTGCGCGTATCACCCGACTTGGCATACGCAAAGATCTACGTCAGCGTATTCCCCTTCGAGCGTAGCAACGCCATCCTCGAGGCTATCAACGAACAGAGCTGGCTCATCCGCAAGATCCTCGGCGCTCGCATCCGCAACCAGCTCAAGGTAGTACCCGAGTTGGAGTGGTTCATCGACGACTCGCTTGAGTATATCGAGAACATCGACAACCTACTTAGCAAGTAGCATAGGCCAAACACTATGGTGTGGTTTAAGTTTGCACGTCGCTATATGTTTTCACCGAAGTCACACTCGGTGATAAACATCATCGCGCTGGTGAGCCTCCTTGCGGTGGCTATACCCACCGCCGCGATGATCATCCTTATGGCGATGTTCGACGGACTTACCTCAACAATCGCCGAGTATAACCGCGCCGTAGATGCCGACATAGAGATTGTGGCAAGGCGTGGCACCACCTTCGCAAGTGATGCCATCGACCTACGTGAGATATATGCCACGGAGGGTGTGGCGGCCACAACAGGCTACTTGGAGCAGAGCGTGATGGCCTCGGCAAATAGCCATCGCGTGACGGTTATGCTGCGCGGCATAGATAGCACCTACTGCGACGTTATTCCCATCGACGACCACCTCGTCATGGGCGACATGAACCGTCTAAAGGCTGGCGATGTGATACTTAGTGGCAATGTAGCAAACGAACTCTCGGTATATAGCATGGGTGCAACAATAGACCTCTACGCTCTAAACCGCAAGCAGATTTCTACACTTCTACCCACAAGTGGCATCTCGCACCAAACCTCGCACCTCGGTGGCGAGGTCATCACCAGCACCCAGAACGATGCCACGATGGCACTGGGCGACCTAAGACGTGTGCAGAGCCTCTTAAACTATGAGGATAGAATCTCGTGCGTGGCCATTAAGTGTACGAATAGTGCAGATAGCGAGGCTGTTAAGCAGCGCATAGAGGCTGTCGTAGGCGATGAGTATGAGGTGCTTACGCGCGACGATAAGAACGCCTCGACAAATGCCATACTGCGCATAGAGAAGTTTGCCATAATGCTTATAGGCATACTTATCGCCACCGTCGCTGCCTTCTCCATCGTGGGCACGGTGCTGATGCTTATAACGGAGAAGAGTCGTGACATCGCCACACTCCGCGCCATGGGTGCCACAAGGGGCCTTGTGCAGCGCATCTTCGTGGGCGAGGGCATGCTCCTCACGGCCACAGGCTGCATACTCGGCACGCTCCTCGGCATAGGCTTCGCGCTGGGTCAGCAACACTTCGGCTGGATAAAGATTCCAGGAAGCATGATCCTGGAGAGCTACCCCGTAGACATGAACCTCTGGGACATCGTTGTGGTCAACGCCATAATGCTTGCCATAGGCTTCGTGATATCGTCACTCACGGTGCGCGCGAAGTTAAACAGGCGCGTATAGCCATATAATATAAGATATAGTAGACAATATATGAATATAAAGAGACGCATCCTACTGCCTCTATGTGCAGTGGTAACAATTCTTGCCGGTGTCGGCTGCCAGAGTCAGCGCGAGATTCCCGACGAGGACCTCATCAAGATCTTCCACGACGCATACCTTGCCAATGCCTATATTGGCGAGTGTGGCATCAACGAGGACTCATTGTACCTCTACGAGCCTATCTTCGAGCGCTACGGATACACGGTCGAGGATATGCAGTACACGCTTAAGACCTTCTCAGAGCGTAAGAGTGCGCTTCTGAGTGACCTCATGGTTAAGGTGAGCGAGCAGCTCGAGCTCGAGGCGAGAATCGAGGGCCGTAAGATTGTGGTGCTCGACACCATAGACAACGTTGCACGACGTCGCTACACACGCACCGTATATGAGGACTCGCTTATCCACGTTAAGCGCCTGCGCGATACAAGCAAGCTACGCATAAAGATCGAGGACCTCACAACTGGCGACTACACCATATCGTTCGACTACTACATCGACACATTGGACGAGAACCGCAACTCGCGAGTGTTGGTCTACGCCATGAAGAATGATACGCTCGAGACGCTGCGACACACCATGATGCTCAGCCGCTACCGCGACGCGTCATTCACACGTAAGCTTATGATAGACTCGACACATACCGAGATATTTATCGATATGTACTACCACCCTGCGAGCGAGGAGTCGAAGCTGCCAGACATAAAGATTAAGAACTTCAAGGTGGTGCGCGTGTTGCCCACAGAGCAGTCGGTAGACAGCCTATATCACCATCAGCTCAACTTGCGTCTGTTGAACTACGACTTGATGATGGGATTCACGGCCGATACGGTAAAATTAGTTGAGCGCGACTCTATAAACACTGAAAATGAGAAGGATAGCATCGCACTACGCACTCATTAACGGAGAGTTAGAGAGAGGCATAGTTGTAGAGGTCGACGATAAGGGAAGCATCACCCGCGTCTCGCACCACGACAATATCGATAATATCGCCAGTGTAGAGTTCTACCCCGGCATCCTTATTCCGGGCATGATTAACGCCCACAGCCACCTCGAACTTGCCTACCTACGTGGCGCAATAGCCGAGGGCACGGGCTTCGCAGGCTTCGCCCGCGAGATTGGCCGAGTGAGGGGTAACTTCACCACCGAAGAGCGACTACACGCAGCCTCTGTTGCCGATAGTGAGATGTGGCACGAGGGTGTTGAGGCAGTGATGGACATCGCCAACGACGAGATGATTATGCCCATCAAGGAGCACTCAAAAATCGAGTACCACACGCTCTTCGAGCTCTTTGGTCTAAACGCCAAGTCTGCGGCTAACCACCGCGCAATGGCGGAGAAATACCAGCGTGCTGACATCACCGCACACTCCACCTACTCGCTTCAAGATGACCTGTTTAGCGATATAGCACGCTTGGGAAAAGAGACACTTTCGGTGCACCTCTTAGAGTCGGAGGATGAGACGGCACTATATAACAAAAAAGGGGCACTCTGGGAGTGGTATACGCGCATGGGCTGGGAGTGCGACTTTCTCGGCTATGGGAGCCCAGCAAAGCGTATAGCAGAGAGCGTACCTGTTGAGAGAAGGACGATGCTTGTGCACGGTTGCCAAGCTACGGCAGAGGATGTAAAACTCCTCAACAGCCACTTTTCGACACCCCCCACATGGGTGCTTTGCCCCGAGTCGAACCGCTACATTTCTGGTATAAAGCCACCCGTGGCTATGTTCCGCGAGATGGGTGCACAGATAGCCATAGGCACCGACTCCCTGGCCTCGGCACGTCACCTCTCGATGGTGGAGAACATGCGCCTACTTGGCGATATTCCACTTGCGGAACTACTCACCTACGCCACACTTAATGGCGCTAAAGCCATAGGCATTGCCGATAGAAAGGGATCTATAGAGGTGGGTAAGAGACCCGGATTAGCAGTTATATCGGGAGTAGATTTTCAGACGATGCGCCTCACACCCGAGAGCGAATCTCGTCGCATATTATAGTTCGCATTAAGACAAATTTTCGACTTTTTAAGAACATGAGGTATAGCTCAACTGTAGAGGCTATACCTCTATTTTTTTGTCCGCCAGCCTCTCATTCGGCACGATATTGGCACATGGAGGCAGTACTGGGCAAATTGGAGAAAGAGGATAAACATGACTTCGTAGCAGAGAAACTGGATATACATGCAAGGCGTTTGACTGAAAAACAATGAAATTGTTTTGCCCCGACAAAACTTTTTCATATCTTTGTCCGTTAGGGCGGGGTATTTTCACTCCTTTGTGCATGGCGCCAGCATGGCGTTTTGCTGGAGAAGAAGCCCTCGCAGCATGAAATTTCGTGGCACACGTTTTACGCACCACGCCATTTTTTGAAAACGAAAAAAATCTGAGTATCCCTATTACCCAACCGACCATCCAGGGATGCAAAAGAAAATATAGCATTATGAATTGTAGCATAATCAAACAGAAGGAGCATGGCAACACCGGCCACGACATCCACTGTCACTTCCACCCCGAGAGTGACACATGGATTGCGTACGGCAAATCGGCATACACCCTCGTGCAGATGCTCGAGGATGCCGACATATACACCGTAGGCCGCTACTCCACAACACACAACATGGCGAGCGTCATGGTGGGTAAGAGCGCACTACGCCGCCTATGCAACAGCAACGACGTGGCATACAACGACGGCGACAGCTACCTCTACATCTCCACTACAGTGCCATTCGACGCCTCGGACTACCACAAGTGGACAAAGGCACTTAAGGCATCGAGCAAGGCGAAGGAGCATAAATGGGTGCATACGGCCATCAGCCACCAGCTACCCAGCGGTGAGCACATCCCCGATGGCATGAACTTCTTCACGCGCAACGTCAAGCGAATGCTCGACATGATATTCTCGGCACTGACCATAGTAATCTTCTCGCCCCTCTTCCTCATCACCTACATCATGGTGCGCATGGAGGATGGTGGCCCCGCAATCTTCAAGCAGGAGCGCGTAGGACGCCATGGCCGCAAATTCTATATCTATAAGTTCCGCTCCATGCGTCTCGATGCCGAGAAGTTGGGTCCACAGCTCAGCCATAGCGGTGGTGCCGACGACCCACGCCTCACAAAGGTGGGACGCTTCATCCGCGCACACCACCTCGACGAGATGCCACAACTGTGGAACGTCTTTGTGGGTGACATGGCATTCGTGGGGCCACGCCCCGAGCGCCAGTACTACATCGACATGATCATGGAGTATGACAAGCGCTACGAGTGCCTATACCAGATACGCCCCGGCGTGACGAGCTACGCAACGCTCTACAATGGCTACACCGATACCATGGAGAAGATGCTACGTCGCTTGGAGTATGACCTCTACTACCTCGGCCATAGGTCGTGGTGGTTTGACCTAAAGATTCTGTTTTACACCTTCTGCTCAATAGTCTTTGGCAAGAAGTTTTAGACTATAGCAGAGCACTATAACACCGCCCAAATATGAAGATTGCCGTTGCAGGAACGGGCTACGTGGGACTTAGCATCGCCACCCTACTTGCCCAACATAACGACGTAGTAGCTGTAGACATCCTCAAGGAGAGAGTCGAGATGATCAATCAAGGCATCTCACCCATTCAGGATGACTATATCGAGGAGTATATGCGTACTCAGAGGCTTACGCTGCGTGCTACGCTCAACGACGAGGAGGCATATCGCGATGCCCGCTTCGTCGTTATCGCCGTACCCACAAACTACGACCCTGCACTCAACCACTTCGACACACACAACATCGAGGATGTCATCGAGAGGGTGCTTAGCGTAAACCCCGCAGCAACGATGGTCATAAAGTCTACCGTGCCCGTGGGCTATTCTCGTAGCCTCTATGCGAAGTATGCCTCGCGCGGTGTGGAACGCCTCAACCTACTCTTCTCGCCTGAGTTCTTGCGCGAGAGCCGCGCTCTGGAGGACAACCTCTACCCCTCGCGCATCATTGTGGGCATACCCCGCACCATCGAGGGCGAGACCTTTGAGGCAGAGAACGAGGCGATACGCACAATTGCCGATATTGAGCACCTCGAGCGCGAAGCAGCGACATTTGCCGAGCTGCTGAAGCAGGGCGCGATAAGGGAGGATGTGCCTATGCTCTTTATGGGTGTGAAGGAGGCCGAGGCGGTGAAGCTCTTTGCCAACACCTACCTCGCACTGCGCGTGAGCTACTTCAACGAGCTCGACACATATGCCGAGATGAAGGGCCTCGACTCCGAGGCGATAATAAATGGCGTGGGACTCGACCCCCGCATCGGCACACACTACAATAATCCCTCGTTTGGCTATGGTGGCTACTGCCTGCCTAAGGATACGAAGCAGCTGCTGGCCAACTATGGCGACGTGCCACAGAACATGATGACAGCGATTGTCGAGAGCAATCGTACACGCAAGGACTACATCGCCGACCAGGTGCTCCGCAAAGCGGGCTACTACACAGGTTCGAGCATGTGGGATGCCGCGAAGGAGCGCGAGGTTACGGTGGGCGTCTACCGCCTTACGATGAAGTCCAACTCCGACAACTTCCGCCACAGCTCCATCCAGGGTGTGATGAAGCGCATCAAGGCAAAGGGGGCAAAGGTGATCATCTACGAGCCCACGCTCGAAGATGGTGTAATGTTCTTCGGCTCGGAGGTGGTGAACGATCTTGCACGCTTCAAATCGGAGAGCGACGTGGTCATCACAAACCGCTACCACAGCGATCTAAGCGACATAGAACCCAAACTCTACACCCGCGACCTATTTAGACGAGACTAAATGCAAGGCATTGAGGAGTATTACATTATTATAACACTAAATTAAGGCATGTTGTGGCACCAACTCAAACACTAAATAACAAACTGACAACCAGTACTATTTGGAGCGCCATTGATAAGTTCGGTATTGTTATAATGCAATTTATAATCAATATGGTCTTAGCACGCCTTCTTACTCCTGATGACTTTGGCATTGTAGGAATGATTATTATTATTGTTGCCGTATCTAACATTCTAAGTGATGGAGGATTTGGTGCAGCTTTAATACAACGAGATAATCCAAGTGAAATAGACTTCTCCACATCATTATATGCCAACATTGCAACATCCATCATTCTTTACATTACGATATATCTTTCGGCCAACTTTATTGCCTCTTACTTGGGCATACAAGAGTTAGGGATAATCCTACGCATAATTAGTGTAGTTATTGTTATTAACTCGATAGGCCTTGTTCCTAAAGTAAAATTACGCAGAACGTTAGCATTCAAGCAAATTGCTATAGCGAACATTATTGCCTATATTATTGCTGCAGTGTCAGCAATAATATTAGCGCACAAGGGATTTGGAGTATGGAGTTTGGTTGTTATGCATATAACCAATGCCCTATTTGCCAATCTATTTATATGTATTGCAGCACGATGGATTCCATCATTGACCTTTTCGACTAAATCCATTAAGGAGTTGTTTGCTTATGGAGAATATATGCTTGTTACTGACATCATAAGTAACATCTGTTTTCATATACAAAGTACGCTGATTGGCAAATATTTTACACCATATGTAGCAGGACAATATGCCCAGGCTAAAAAAATGGAGGAGGTGGCCGCCATAACACTACCTAGTGCCATGAACCAAGTACTATTTCCTATATACTCACGCAATCAGAATAACAAGGATGAGCTATTGAGATTATTGCGTTTCAATACCAAAATGATAGCTTTCTTTATATTCCCGATAATGATAATTCTCATAATTGTCGCCAAGCCACTTATACTAATCCTATTTGGTTACAAATGGATAGACTCGGTGCTCTACTTTCAAGTATTATGTATTGGAGGCATATGGGGTTCTCTACAATATTTCAACTACTACGCTATAGCAGCAATAGGTAAGAGTAAAACGTTATTTAACATAGGTCTATTCAAAGGAGCTTTTCTAATAGCATCAATTTTGATATGTGTTCATATCAACATGTATGCTGTGCTATTCGCAATAGTATTAAGTAATATTGTCAACTATTTAACTAATGCAATTATTGCTCAACGACACATCGGTTATAGAGTCATAAGACAAATTGCAGATGTGCTACCAATGCTCATTTACTCATTATTAATTGGTTGCGTAGCTTACATTGCACTACATATTGCAGATATACACTGGGTGGCGGTAGTATTTTTGTACATTATAACATACTTACTCGTGTGTTATATAGGGAATAAACAATTTGCAATAGCAACAAAAAACTATATAGAAAGGTTTTTGGCTAACACACATATTACTACGAAGCGATGAAAATCGGAATTCTTACACACTACGACGTAAATAACCAGGGAGCGCAGCTACAGCTCTTTGCCATGTACCGCCTCCTCCAGGAGATGGGACACGAGCCTGTGGTATTGACCTACAAGAAGAACTACGACTTTGTGCCCGAGTTGGAGCGACGCAACCAGATTACCATCGCTTCGATACCATACATCATCCGCAACTTCCTGATTGCCAAAGGTCCACGCCTCACATGGCACAACACACGCAAATATCGTATAAACAAGGCTTTCCGCTTGGAGAATCTACGCCACACCTCCTACTGCTTGGCAAATATTGATGCTGCAGTAGTGGGTGCCGACGAGGTATTTAGCCTCGAGTTAGGTGTCAACATGATGATGTTTGGCCACGGTGTAAACACTGCAAATATGGTAGCCTATGCTCCCTCGTGCGGACAGACAGACATGGAGCGCATCGAGCACTACCACTGTAAGGAACTTATAGGAAGTGGCCTAAGCCGCTTCGTGGCACTCTCGGCACGCGACAAGCGAACTCAGGAGATAGTAGAGAGACTCACAGGACGCAGTGTGGAACGCACATGCGACCCAGCACTTCTCTACAAATTCCCTCTCGAGAGCTACGCCCTGCCCAAGGGCACTCCCAAGCGCGATTATATGGTTGTATACTCCTACGATGCACGCTTCACAGCAAAGGAGGAAGTAGAGGCTATACGTCGCTATGCCAGGGAGCATAGGCTAAAGACTGTATCGGTGGGCACATACCACGGCTGGTGCGACGTCAACATCGCATGCAACGCCCTCGAGTGGCTAAAGTGCATATCGGAGGCTAAGGTGGTTGTTACAGACACCTTCCACGGCACAATAGCTGCCGCCATAACCTCGCGCCCCATGGCTATATACTACTCACAGCAGGTAAACTCATCAAAAATGCTCGACCTGGTTGAACACCTCGGACTCGAGGAGCGCATGATGCAGGGCGTGACATACGAGGAGCTCGAGCGAGTATTCGGACAAAAGCAAGATATGGATGCACTGGCCAAGCGTATAGAGACTATGCGCGAGGCGTCGCAACATTACCTACAAAATGCGCTCACGCTATGCACAAAAATGTAACATACCCCTCAGCACTTGCTTGCACAGGATGTGGCGCTTGTAGTGCCACATGTAGTGTCGGGGCCATAACCCTCAGCATCAACAACGAGGGCTTCTACTCTCCCTCCGTAGACCATACCAAGTGTGTGGAGTGCGGAGCGTGCCAAAGGGTCTGTTACAAATATACCGACTTGTCAACGCTGCCAACACTTGGCGACCAGGCATGCTACGCTACATGCTCGAGCAGTGCCGAGACGCATGCAACAACGACCTCGGGAGGCTTTGCATATGAACTATCGAAGTGGGGCGTAGAGAGTGGCTACGCCGTGATGGGTGTTATCTACGACTACGCAAGCGACACAGCGTGCACGACAATTGTCGACGATATAGCTGGTCTCGAGCAACTTAAGGGTTCGAAGTATATTCAGAGTTACACAGAGGAGGCATTGCACAACTTTGTGAAGCGTGCTATCAGCAACCCCTCACAGCGCTTTATCTGCATAGGCACACCCTGCCAGATATTTGGCATACGCAGCCTTGTGGAAGCGAAGCACCTCAAAAATAAGATACTCTATGTCGACCTATTCTGCCATGGTGTACCCTCATACTTGGTGTGGGACCCCTACGTAAAGCAACAACGTGAGAGGCTTGGCGAGATTAAGAGCGTGAACTTTAGGTACAAGGGCAACGGCTGGCACCAATACTCCATACGCCTTGTTGGCGAACGAAGCACCTACTGTAACTACGCCTATAACGACCCATTCTATCGCTACTTCTTCGATAATGTGGCACTAAACACCTCGTGCTACACGTGCAAATTGCGACAGAGGCGCGCTCCATCGGACATACGCATCGGTGACTTTCTTGGCCGCGCATACGAAGATCGCGAGGATGGCATATCAGCAGCAGTAGCAGTAACGCCAAATGGTAAAAATGTGATTGCAGAATTGGCTAACAACCAGCGCGTTAATATTGTCGGCGAGCACACTGTAGAGGAGTGCCTAAAGTCGCAGAGTACCGACGACTACAACGGCATTGATCTGCGCAACAGCACAATAGCACGACTGACGGATGGAGACATTGAGGCTACAAAGAGGTGGTACGTGAAGCAGTTCTCACTAAAGCACCGCATATACCTACACCTAAAGAGCCTTACGACACTGCTACCGCAGCGCTGGATAATAGCCCTACGTCGCGCACGTAGAGCCATACGATAACTACGAAACCAACACATTAAAGATTGATGCACCTGATATTCTACATACTATCGCCATTCTTAACCTTTCTTTACTCATGCTTCGACCTGCGTAAACGAACGGCACAGATAGTCTTTGTGCTCTTCTTCGGACTCTTTGGCTACTGCCATAGCTTCGAAGACACGCGCGCCGACAGCTACCGCAAGGCACAGAGCTTCACGGACTATGCGGCACGCGAATATGATGATATATACGACAACTTCAAGGCGGGCGAACAGAAGGATATATACGAGGATGTGCTCTACAGCACGCTCAAACACTTTACCGACAACCCTCACATCATGATGATGTTCGTAGGCCTCATTGCCGGCATCTTCTACATGCTCTTGGCACGACGCTTCCTCGAGGATAGGCTTTTGGAGTATACTTTGCCCGTAGCCATACTCGTCATTATGTTCATATTCAGCCTTAATATACCACAACTTGGTGGTATTCGCACATTTACAGCATTCCCCATATTTACCTACTCGCTCGTAAAGCTACTCTTTGATGGCAAGAAGGCATGGATTGTGGGCATACTTGTTGCCCCCCTAATCCACTTCGGTTATATAATAGCCTCGGTGGCAGCTTTCATCGTGTGGCTTGTGCGCATACCCAACACTCTGTTGCACTTTGTCGCAATATTCATCTGCCTCGCCTCGATATTCATGGACACCTCGTCATACTCAGGCGCTTTGGACATGATGCTTGGCTCGGTAGACAACGAGGCCATCGAGTCTCGCCTTATGAACTATGGCGACGAGGACACCGACTTGGAGTTCAACAAGTCGCTTACCACACGTCTTATTAGGTTGAACAACCAGGCGAGTGCCATCTTCTTCGTGCTACTGCTCATATACATACGCCGAAATTGGAGCAGTTTCCACACCACACGCTACACTGAAAGACTATACAACGTCTTGCTGTTCTTCGTTATAGTGAGCTATGCACTTATATCCTACTCCGTTGTAGGTCAACGCTTTGTACACATAGCCATGGTACTGCTATATATGTTTTTGCTAAACCTCTTCCAGCATAACCGCAACACCTCGATAAAGGTCTTCATATACCTTATGCCCATAGTATTTAGTCTGCATATAATGTGGATTATTTACAACTGTTACTGCAACACGGGACTCGACATATACTACCAACCCTTACCAATGCTCTTGCTTTGGCATTAACACTAAAAGGTTGAGATATGAAAATAATGTTGGTTATAACACGTTCGGAATTGGGAGGTGCACAGACGGTTGTTGTGCAGCTGGCAAATACATTGTGCCATGAGCACGACGTGGTGCTTGTTGCAGGTGAGGGCGATGGCAAGATGTGGGAGCTGATCGATAGTCGTGTTGTGCGCGAGCAGGCACCTCACCTACAGCGCGCGCTATCACTAAAAAATGACCTCTTAGCAGCTATCGAGCTTCGCAAACTTTACCGCCGCCACCACCCCGATGTGGTACACCTACACTCCTCGAAGGCTGGCACACTCGGCAGGCTCGCTCTGCCCAAGCGCAAGACACTATACACTGTTCACGGCTTCGACTCCGTGCGCGTGGGATTCAGGAGGTTCTTGCCCGTGGAGCGCATGCTTCAGCACCGCACACGCGCAGTTGTGGGTGTAAGCAACTACGACACTCGCAACATGGCTGCCGAGGGCATAACAAAATGTGTGTCGACCATTTACAACGGCATAAAAAGGCCCGACGTGTCCAATATCCAAGAGGCAGACATCTTCAATCGCTACGATAAGGTTGTGCTATCGATAGCACGCACCGACCCGCCAAAGCAGCCACAGCTCTTCGTGGATATAGCGCGCCAGATGCCCAAATATGGCTTTGTGTGGATTGGCAACCAGCATGATATGACCGAATTTGGAGAACTCCCCGCCAACTGCCACTTCCTTGGTAACATTGTGAATGCGGGCGCCTACTGCTCCAAGGCCGACCTCTTTATGCTCCCCTCAAACTACGAGGGACTACCCATGGTCATCATCGAGGCCATGAGCTTCGGTAAGCCCGTCGTTGCATCCAACGTGGGCGGCATCAGCGAGATTGTGCGCAATGGCATCAACGGCTACGTCGTGGAGAACAGCGCCGAGGCCTTTGCCGCACGCATAAGAGAGATACTCGAAGATAGCGCGAAGGAGAGAGCCTTCGGCAGGGCATCGCTTGACATATACAATGCAGAACTCACGGTGGATAGGATGGTTGACAGCTACCTAAATATCTACCGATCACTACTATAGCACTACAATGACCGACACCCAACTACTCATCCAGACCCTACGCAGCGGACTTGGCCTACCCTACAGGCTGAGCGGACTTACGCACCCCAACTGGGCGATCATATACCGCCTGGCAACACGTCAGGGCGTCGCAGCAATAGCATGGGACGGCATAGAGCGCCTAATGCGCGAGGGTGCCATCACCGCGGCGCAGATGCCCGACAAGGCGACAAAACTACAGTGGGCACTCACGGTAGAGCAGACTGAAAAACGATATAAGAAGCAGTGCCGAGCCATAGTAAAACTTGCCGACATATACACAAGCAACAACATTAAGATGCTAATACTCAAAGGATATGGCCTTAGCATGATGTATCCTACACCCGCGCACCGCTCATGTAGCGATATAGACATATGGCTCTTTGGCGATCAGCAGCGCGCTGACGATATTCTGCGCCAGGAATTGGAGATTTCGATTGCCGAAGATAGGCATCACCACACGGTATTTAATATAGAGGGCGTGATGATCGAGAACCACTACGACTTTCTAAATACCCACTCTCACCGCTCCAATCGCGACATCGAGGCTCACCTTAAGGAGCTTGCCAAGCAGGCTGAGAGCATCGAGATTGAGGGTCGCATCGTCTATCTCCCTAACGCTAACTGTCATGCGCTCTTCCTCTTGCGCCATGCTGCCGCACACTTTGCCGCCGTGGAGATAGTCCTCAGACACATCATCGACTGGGCAATGTTCCTCGAGCACAACCACTCAGCGATAGATTGGACATGGCTACGCGAGGTGAGCCGCAAGCACAACATGGAGTTCTTCCTCGATGCCATGAATGGCCTTGCCATGGAGCTATGCGACATTGACCCAGCACACCTTCCTGCCACCACACGCCGTCCCGAGCTTGAGCAGCGCATACTCAACGACATACTCACACCCGAGTTCTGCGCGCCACAACCTAAGAGCGGCTTTCTGCACATCGTGTGGTATAAGCTACGCCGCTGGTGGGCAAACCGCTGGAAGCACAAAATCGTCTACCGCGATGGCCTGGTGCGCACCTTCTTCACACAGATAGGCAGCCACCTCGCCAAGCCAAAATCGATAAAACAGCTATAAACTACTACTTCGCACCCATGTATCGACAACCCATTACTCACAAGGAGCGTACAGCGATAGTATTTATTGTAGACTGCTCCATATCAATGTTGCAGCCCGCGAAGTTGGGCCAGCTCGTGCGCCCCAAGATCGAGATTATCGGGCTTATCTGCAACCTAATGATAGACGAACTCATCCTGCGCGCCTCGCGTGGCAACGACGTGCGCAACTACTACGACATCGCCGTATTGGGTTACTCACGCGGCAGGGTCGAGTCACTGCTCCCTGGCGACAGCGAGGGCTTCATTGCCATTGATAAGCTCACTGAGATGATGCCTATGCCTAAGACTATCTACATCGAGCAGCGCGACGCCGATGGCCGCATCTTCAATGCCCCGATAATGTTCCACGAGTGGATAAAACCTCTCGCCGCAGGCTCCACGCCTATGCACGAGGCACTTGCATACGCCCATACACTTGTTGAGAAGTGGTGCCGCAATCTCGATAATAGATATAGCTTCCCGCCCATGGTCTTCCACATTACGGATGGCGCATGTAGCGACGCCGACGAGGCGGCACTCCTCGATGTATCGTCACGCATAATGCAGACGCACACCGAGGATGGTAACACGCTACTATTCAACATACACCTATCCTCCGACACGTGGAACGACTATAACGAGATATTCCCCAACGCCAAGAAGTTTAGTTCCGACCGCCGCGACCGCACCATACTATTTAAGATGTCGAGCCCTATCCCCAAGACTCTCGAAGCACTTGTGGCATATCTCCTCAGCCTGAAACACCGCGGTCCCTATCGTGGCGTGGCGTTTAACACCTCGCCCTGCGAACTACTCGCCATACTCAACATCGGCACAGAAAGCGTGAATAACATTCGATATATGTAACCATGAAGGAGTGCACCATAACCCAGTTTCGCAACGCTGCTATGCACCCCGACAGTTGCCTACGCCGTTGCAAGAGCATAGAGTTCGACCTCGAGAGTCTCACGCGCACCAAGTACTTCGCCGAGTGCCGCGCAGAACTCGACGATGAGAGCATAATGGTATACGCACCTATTACCGCCGAGGCGTTGACAATGGTGGAATGCGCCAACGTAGCACTCCCCGCCGCGAGCAACCATGTCTCGCGCCTGAAGGTTATGGAGGATGAGATGTTGTGCTCAGGACTTAGCTCTCACTACTGCGCTATTATTGTTGAGCCACTACCATTAGGCATTTCTCTTAGCGAAGCACTATATACATATAGGTATGAGAGACTTGCAAGTGGTCTCGAAGCGCTACGCACAGAGCTACAACGCCACGACATTAGCATCAACCACCTTCACCCCGATAGCATCATTGTTGACCGAAATAACTGCTGGCACGTGATACGCCCCTACTACGCTACGCGCGACTTTGGTGGTGATAACGAGGCCTTCGAGAAACTTATGGAGCTGATACGCAGATACGCTCTCTCTGACACCTACGAATGCGGTATGCTCCATGAGGGTTTTGCAGCGTATGGCACCAATGGAGGGCGCACAACCTACCCCGCCAGCGAGGGTATACGTCGCTTCTCCACATCCGAAGGTTTCGGCTTCGAGGATGAAGCGGGCAATGTTATCGTGGCGGCGATATACAGATGTGCGAGTGACTTTTTGGAGGATAGAGCTGTTGTGGAGAGCCACAATGGTAAGTGGGGAGTGATAGATAGACTCGGCAGATATATTATAGGTATGGAGTACGACTACATAGAGTTTGATGTCGACGACGGCACCTCGGAGGTACGCCTCCACGACCAAACCGCCACCTTCGACTATTTCGGCCAGCAACTAACCGAGTGGCAGTAAGTTTTCCACCACCCAGCACATAGACACAAAAATGGAGTGCCCCCTTTTGGAGCACTCCATCCACAAATCCAATCAGTAAAAATATGAAAGCAAGATAATTTCTGATTGGAGTTTTGGTGTAACACAAGAAGTTCCACTTAAGTAACTTCAAGTTGTTTTAGAAGCAGAAGCCGAATACTACACCACAAGCGTATTCTGCACTACCATTAGCCATATAACCACTCATATTTATCTGAGTATAGCCGATATCATTACTCTTACCAGGACCACGAAGCCACCAAGTAGCGCTCATAATCTGCGAGCCGCCATTTGCATAGTAGGCATAACGTGAGCCCTCTGCAAAATTATTAGAGAAAAATACTGAACCATTAACCTCAACCTCTGACAACAAGAACAACTTATCAGAAGTAGTCTCCAAGCCATCTCTTGTACCCTTTAGAGTCTCTTTGTTCACTGCCTTAATTGCATCCTTCACTGGCATAACCTCAAGAATCTCAGCCATAGTCACAGTTCTCATTTTAGAACCAGACCAACCAGTAGTGTTAGTTTGAGTTGCATTCATCGCTGCAGAACCATATACCTCTGCTATCTGGAATGTAAGAGGAGCCTTACCACCTGCAGTGTAGGTATCGTGGTTTTTGCCAAGAATACGAATCTGATAATCCTTACCACCGATTGTCATTGCCTTTGTATCGCCAACATTCCAAGACTCTGGAACGTAATTATTTTCACATGCGAAGACAATATCACTCCAATCATTATCTGCGAAGTTAGCATTAAGTTTTAACTCTGCGACAGTATAGTTGCCATTCTCAAGAGCCTTAAATACGTGGCCCTCAGCAAGAAGTGCAGCGTTAGTATTCTCCTTAGCGGCAGCTGTGAATGTACCACCAGTGATACAACCCTTTGCGCCCTCCTTAGTCGCATCATAGCAACCAATCTTGGTGTTGAACATACCACCGTTAACAGCTACATTAACGATGTTAGAGTTGTTGGTGATGTATACTGATGAACCATCGTAACCATCAACAGGAGAGAAGTTACCACCATTGATAGTAAGGCTTGAAGTGCCATTGCCCAAGCCCTGCATCCAAACCTGACCATTGAATGTGCCACCATTGATGATAATCTCACCACCAGCAGTGAAGTCGCGTAATGAGCGGAACTGAGTAGAGGTAATTGTACCGCTATTTACAGTTACCTTACCCTGATAGTTCTGGATAGCGAGGTTAGTATCGTGATTTGTCTCACCATTAACACTGCCGTTGTGGCTGATTGTTGCACCGTTAATCTCAAGCACAGCACCAGTACGGTTCTCGATTACATTAGTGCCCCAAGTTGAGCTACCGCCCTCTGCAGTATTTGTAAACTGAACTGCACCATTACCTGAGATTGTAAGATTACCATTGTTTACAATCATAGAGTAGGTTGCTGTACACGCCTTTGTCTGGCTGATGTTAAAGCCATTGAGGTTGAGAACGACCACCTTATTAGCAGGAATGACAAGACCTGCATTCTCGCCAGCACGAGTAGAAAGTGTGCCAGCATTAATAAGTGCGCTAAGGTCGATATCGCCAACAAGGGTTACTGCTGTCTGCTTACCATCTGTAGCTGTGTTAATAATCTCCTGCAAATTTTTAGCGTCAGAAGCAACTAACTCCTTAATCTCACCAGCAAACGCACCATCATTCTCAACAGTTACAGTTACATTGTTACCATCAGTCAACACGTTACCCTGGATGGTTGTCAAGTAGTTACGCTGAACTGGGATATCTGTAGTAAAGTCGTTATGCTTGATAAGAGTAGTCTCATTCTGTGTGGCAGCATCATATACATCAAGCTGGAACTTAACAACATCGTTGTCGTCAGCAAAGAAGTAGTCAGTGAAGAGTACCTTCTTGCCGTCCTTGCTGTCTGCATAAGAAGTAACATCTGCATAGTTGAAAGTGTGAGTCTTTTCTTCAATAGTTTTAGAAGTCTCAACTACTTTACCAGCTACTGCATTGAATGACTGATAGTGGTCAGTATTTGTGTTATACTTTACTGTTGCACTAGTTGGAGTAATACCAAGGTTTGTTAGCTCTACCATATCAGTAGTGATAACACGCAACTTAGCGAAAGGACGAGTCATCTGGATATTGATAGACTTTGTGCCGCTATATGCAGTCTTGTCGCCATCAACAGCAGTGTTGAACTGACCAGTGTATGCATCACGAGTCTCATCCATTGCTACCCACTTATGCTCATCATTATCAATGATTGTAACGTTCTTGAGGTTTGTAGTGTCGTAGTGGTTATCTCCTACTGGAGCGTTCTCATATGGAAGAGCCTTGTTCATTTTCTCTGAATCAGTAGGCTGTGCTACGATATCAGCCCATGCAACGAAGTTGTAATGACGACCAGAAACAAGACGAACGGGGAAACTTGCAGTCATATCATCAGTGTAGTAAACCTGCTTCTGAACAGCTTTCTGGGTCACACCCTCGCCATAGTACACCTCAAAGATGTAACGAATAGTGTAGTTAGTCTCAGATTGTGCAGTCACCAAATTCTTGATACCGCCCTCTGCACTGTTAGCACGAGTGTCTACGTCGGGAATGGCAATGGTGACAAATGTGTCAACCTCACCACCCACGTTTACATTAAGACCCTCAGGCTCTGTCTGACATGATGCCAATCCAAGCACCAATGCCGCTAAAGCTAAAAATCTTTTCATAGTTAAAATTGTTTAAGTTATTGTGTTATAGTTTTGTTTGTCGTTTTCTCGTGCGCACGCACGTGAATAAACCTAGGTGTAGCGTACATAAGGGCAGTTGACCTATGTACGCGACAAATCAAGCCTATGAGTTATGCTCATAGACTTATATGGTAAAATCGTATAATTGGGAATTAATTGGCTATTTGTGTAACTCGTTGATATACAGCAAAATACCCCCCCCCTATGCAATAGGAGAGGGTACATATATGCTATATGTGCCGATTTATTGACCATTTATGGTGTCTACTGTATTGTGTTTGTGTAGTACAAAGGTAGTAAAATTCGACTAAACACCAAATTTATTTCAGCAAAAATCGCTACTACTACCCACCACGCCTACTTGCGCCACCGCCCCATTGACCTCGTATTCGTCATCCCGAGGGAGCGAAGCGACGTGGGGTGGGATGTATAAAACATCATCCCGAGGAGCGAAGCGACGTGGGGATCTCCTAGTAAGTATAGGCGGAGGAGATTGCCACGTCGGGCGTTGCCCTCCTCGCTTTTGACGTTGCAACGAACACGCCTGGCGAGAGGATGCTTCGCTTTTGTTCAGGATGACCAAGCGCGGGTCTGGCATGGCGCTCTATTTGTCCGCTTGTCTGTTTGTCGTTTCGTCTGTTCCTCTTTCATCTTTCCTCTCGTCGACCCTAATCAAACAACACAACAAAAAAGGAGCCTGTCTAACAAGTTTTATGTTAGGCAGGTTTTTTGTATATAATAGAAAAGTTTGTACCTTTGTTGCCAGAGCTGTTTGGCTTCATTTACGACCAAAGATAACAATATGATTATGACAAACAGTCAGGACCGTACG